>NZ_JABXYV010000002.1:0-13284 GCF_013394865.1 Leptotrichia sp. oral taxon 417
GCTGAATATCTAAAATTTTAGTAGCATCATCAATAGGTGCTGAAAAATTAATAGTGGCTAGAGAAAAAATTAGTATTGTTATATATTTTTTTATGATTTTCACCACCTCTTTATTAAAATTTCAAAAAAAATATTATTTAAAAGTATACTCCTCTATTGGCAAATTGTCAAGATTTCTAATATTTTAGTTTATTTATTTGAAAAATCCTTTTTTGAATAAAAATTTTTTATAATTTATTTAAAAATTATTATTTTATAGAGAAATTTTATTAGAAAAAAAAGTTTTATTTTTTTCAGTAGAACAATAGTTCAAAAGAGTATGTGAAGCTATATAAAGGCTTGTATTCGACCACAGTTTCATACCTTTTTCTTTATTTCTCTAGCTTTCTCACTTGTTTTTTAAAAAAAATGTTGTATAATTATATCAGTAAAGAATGTTTTTAAAAAATTAATACATTGAAGAAGGGGAAAGTTATGAACGATATTATTATACCAGACCAAAATGATATTATTCTTCCGGATGAAGAAAAAGAAGAAAAAGTGAAATATCTGACAGAATCTGATGTAAAAAGAGTTATTGAAAATGCAAAGCCTTGCTATAAAGTGGTATTTTCATTGCTTTACGAACTAGGAGCTAGAATCAATGAAGTTCTAAACTTGAAATACAGCGATATTAAAAAAATTAATTATAAGGGGAGAAATTTAGTCATTGCAAGATTAAATAACTCCAAGCAGAAAATGAAAGATTATAAGGAAATTGTTATATCGCCACAGTTATATGCATTATTGCTGGAGCAGCAAGTTCAATTAGGACTGACGGGAAAAGATTACATTGCAAGAAATTCAAAAAAAGGAAGAGCGTCGGAAAATCATACAAACAGATATATGAAGCAGCTCTTTGAAGCACTTGGAATAGATAAGAAATATGCACATACTCATGTATTTAGGCATAGCCGTGCTGTGCATCTTCTGAATGCGGGGTTATCGCTTGTAGAGCTAAAAAAAGTTTTAGGACACAAGAATATCAATAATACACTTATATATACAAATCTAAGTTTTAGTGACATCAATAGCAAAATTATAAAGCTTAATAGTATTTTAGAATAAGAGGTGAAAGAGCATGAAAAAAATAGCGATCGTAAATAAAAAAGGTGGAGTTGGAAAAACTACTACAGTTTTTAATTTGAGCTGGTACTTTGCAAAAAAGGGATTAAAAGTTTTGGCAATTGATACAGATGCACAAATAAATTTAACATTAGGTTTTGGTGCGAACAATTACAAAGATTATCCAACCTTGGGAGATTATCTGCTTAAAAGAATTACAGATTTTAAACCAATCGAGATAGAGGAAAATTTACATCTAATTACGGGTACTGATAATACGGAAGATGATATGCTGCAATTAAAAAATAAAGATTCTGCATATTACAAAGCATTAGACAGATTTTTATCCAAATTGGAAGATAAATATGATGCTGTCTTAATTGACACAGCACCCGGCTTCAATGCGTATACAACTAGTGCTATATTTACATCCAGTGTCTATGTTGTTCTTGTGCCAGGAGGATTTGAGCTTCTTGGATTAAGGTCAACAATAGATTTTATAAGGAATCTGACCGATAGAGATTTAAAAGGAATTATTTTAATAAAGAAAGAGCATGATGATCTGTCAAAGGACACAGAAAAGTTTTTAGAAACAGAATATGGTGAATCTTTATTAAAAACAATTATACGAAAAAATGTTGATTTAAGCAAATGTGTGTTACAAAATAAATGTATTTTTGATTACAGGAAAAATTCACATGGTGCAAAAGATTATACAAAAATAGCTGAAGAAATTTTAGAGAGGGAAGGGCTGATATGAAGAAAAAAGAAAAACTAGGTCTTAACCAATTTTTGAGCAATGCGGAAACTGCTAAAGGAAGCATGCAGAAATTTTCTGATCAGACATCAATTTTTGATATAGACTATTCAGAATTTGAAATAACAAATGAAGAAAAAGAGGAATTAATTGATTGTGAGCACAATATATCACAACATTTACAAGATATAACTAAACACACAATTTATTATTATGATGCACTTTATAAAGCAAATAAAATATTCTCAAGTCATGATAAGACAAAGGGATATTGGAGAAAATGGTTAAGCAAGATAAATATTTTAAAAGATAAGGCAAATATGGTAGTCAGAAAATATGCATTGTATTTAGAAAGCAAAAACAAGGGGATAGAGAACCCACAAATATTGGAATTGCCTGAAGTAGCTGTAAAGAAATTAACTGGTAGTGAAAAAGATGTTTTTGCTGAATCAGAGATAATTGAAATTGTTTCAGCGAGCAACCCGACAAAAGCATTTAAGAATATTGAAATTAAGAAAAATAACGAGAGAATGTCAAGCAGAGAAGAAAGAAAAAATTATTTGAAAAAAGAACTAACAAGAATAGAAACCAAAATAAAAAAATTACAAGAAAAAAAGAAAAAAATAAAGGAGGAATATAAAAATTTATGATGTTGTCGGGTGACACCCGACAACATTACTAAATCCTTTATTTATGCTATTAAATTAACTTTTTTAAAAAATTTTTAAAATACATTTTGATACATTTCTAGTTTGAATTGTAAAATAAGTTCATTTTTTTTAGTTCCAAATTTTAGAGACACTTCAATTTTTTTCTTGAAAGAATATGGTAAATTTTGTATAATTGAAAAAAAAGGTATAAAAAACTCATTGATAATATAAAGCGTCAAGGGGAGGGGGGATTTAAAGGGGGTAGTCCCCCTTTACCCTGGGTTTTTTATTTTTTTAAGTATTTATTTATTCAGAGAGGATGTTCTTATGTTTAAAGATGATTTAGTTAGAATCAGTTCTTATGAATTAGGTTCAGTTGAAGATTGGATTCGTTTGTATAGTTATAAAAATAAGTTTTTGAAAGATAGAGGATTTAAGGAAGTTGATCCTTTTAATTTCTATAGGGATTTATTTCCTGAAGGTAGTTTACAGAAAAAGGGAGAGCACCTAGATGAAAATCATAGCATTAAGGGCAATATAATTGGCATTCAAATTAGTAAAGCAAAGAAAAGAAGTAAAAGTTTTGTTATCACTGATGATCTGGAAGGAATAAAATATGTTACAGATGTTTCTTTTGGTTTAATCGCTCCCGTTAATTATTTTGGAAAGAATAGGGTTTCTAAAAATGCCAGATTTCTTTTTGCTTTTGTTATTGATTTGGATTATGTTAGAGAAAAAAATATTAGAGATCTGCTGTTTCAAATTAAAAATAAGCTTTTGCCTAATCCTACATACATTGTAAACAGTGGCCGTGGACTTCATCTATATTATTTTCTTGATGAACCGTTGCCGTTATATCGGCATTATCAAAAAACTTTAACTCAATTTAAAGAACTTCTGATTGATAGAATCTGGAATGATTATACAAGCTCTAAAAAAGAAAAGGATATGACTGGAGTTCTGCAAGGATTTAGGGCTGTTGGATCTTGGAGCAAATTAGGAAAAGAATATCCAGTAAGAGCTTTTAAAGTAGGTAAAAGAACGAATTTGGAAGAATTAAAAGCGAGTATTCCGTTTTGTAAATTTGATGTCAGTTTAAAATTTCCACAAAAAGATAAGAAAAAATCTAAAAAATTAGAATATTACAAAAAAAATTTTCCAGACTGGTATGAGAGAAGAATTGTAAATAAAGAACCGGTAAGGGAAAGAAAATGGATAGTTAAAAGAGCCTTGTATGACTGGTGGAAAATGAAAATTATTGAAAAAATAAGTGCAGGTCATAGATATTTTGGGATTATGACTCTGGCAATTTATGCTAAGAAGTGTGGGATAAGCTATGAAGAGTTAGAAAAAGATGCTTTTGGATTTCTGGAAATTTTAGATAATAGAACTGAGGAGGAAGATAATCATTTTGAAATTGATGATATTGTAGCAGCTTTAAATTGTTATCATGATAATTATTTTACATTTCCTAGAGATACTATAGCAAAACTGACTAATGTTGACATTCCTAAAAATAAAAGAAATGGAAGAAAACAGAAAGCACATTTAGAATTATTAAAAGAGATAAAAAAAATAAGGAAAAAAATGGGAGAATATGTTAATGAGGGAGGTCGACCTAAAGGAAGTGGCACAAAAGAAAATCAGGTAAAAGAGTGGAGAAAAAATAATCCTAATGGAAAAAAGGCTCAGTGCATCAGGGACACCGGATTGTCAAAAATGACTGTGTATAAATGGTGGAATCAATAATAAATATGACGAATATGTCTCAGACGCTCAAATTTTAGTTTTAAGAGCCTTTTCCCTTCTACTTGACCTTTTATATCAAAAACTTAATTCTTGTTGAATATGAGCCTTTATATTGCTTCATATGACCTTCTGGAATATTGCTCCACTAAAAAAATAAAATTTTTTAAAATCTTTTGACAAATATATTATAAATTTTATTATCTGCTGAAGCCTCTATCCTGTTCTCTTCTTAATTTTTCAATTTTTTCTTCTTTTTCACAATTCTTGTAATCTTCTACTAAACCAAAAAATATTTCATCATTTTCAGGTATTTTTTCTTCAATCTGTTTGTTTACAGAAAAATTTTTTACTTTTGTTTTAAAAAAATCCACAAGTTCATAGAATCCCTGATTGAATAGATTGCTTAAATTTAAAATAAAATTTTTTATTTTATTAGATATTTTATTTTGTTTTACAGAATTTATCTTGTTTCTTTCTTCAATTTGAGCGGTTATGTCATTATAATTTTCTATTTGTGCCTGAAGTTCAAAAATGTTAAAAAAATAATTGCTTATTTCTTCATCCTGACTAAGAAATATTTTATTCTCCGTTCTTCCTACTTTTTGCTCCCTGATTGCTAGTTGCTTTTCTCTTTCAAGAGATTTTTCTGTAATAGTTTTCATTTGATCTATTTGTTTGTCAATTTCCTGCTCCTTTTTCTGCAATCTGTCATCTTTTCTGCTTAATTCTTGAGATAGCTTGTTTAATGCGTTTTCTCTTGGTTCAATGTTTATTTCTCTTTGGTGCAGTTTTTCTTCTTTTGTGTTTAGTCCGTTTTCTCTTTGAGTAATTTTCTCTTTTCTAGCATTTAAGTCAAGCGACTCTTTTTCAAGAGTTTTTTCTTTTTCAGAAATTTTTTCCTGAGATTTTTTCAAGCTGTCTTCTTTGATTTTAAATTCAGTTTCAATTTCGTTTCTGATATTTTTTTTAAAATTTGGCTCTAAATCCTTTAACTCCTGCTGTTTTGCTTTATAATTTAACTTGTAATCTTTTATAGAATCTATAGTTTCTTGATTCTGTTCCAGAAATTCTTTTGCATCTTGTCCATCAGCTATATACTTTTTAGCTTCCCTTACAACTTCTCCGTATTCAGTATCAATTTTTTTATCAAAATTTTGTCTTAGCTGAACTTTTTCTTTTTCCCATTCTTCTTTGCCTTTTTTTATAATTGGTTCAATAATTAAATTATTGTCTTTTATTTTTTCTTCTTGAGATTTTATAAACTTGTCATTTTTTTCAAGTTCTTTCTGCCTTTCATCTATATCTTCATCTATTTTTCCAATCTTTTGAAGCTTTTGAGAAATAACGTTATCAAACCCTTTTTCCAATTTTTTTGACTTGCTGTCGATAAAATGGTACACTTCTCCCTTTTCTTTTATGTTCTCAAGCTTTTTTTTAGTCATTGTAAGCTCATAGTCGCTTCTTGCCTTTTCTCCGCTTTGGCTGTATATAAAGTCGCTAATTATATTGTTTTTTGAACTGTTGTATTCTTTTGTTAAGTTATTTATATTTTCGTTATGTTTTAAAAAATATTCATCCAGATTTTTTAAATAGTTATCAAAATCTTGTTTTAGTACATATTCTTTTTTTGGTCCCCAAAAGGTTTTTTCTTGATGAATTTTAGGATATTCAAGTGAAACTTTTGCTTCAGGAATTTGTATGTCCTCAATTTTCAGTTCTTCGGTCATTTCATCAGCAGCTTTTTGTGCTTCAGCTTTAAAGACTTCAATATTTTTAATATATCTTCTTCCTTCGTGTTTTCTTCTCAAAATTTCAATATTTTTGTCCTTAAACAGTTCTTTCTGATATTCAAACCATTTATTTTGAAGTTCATAAAGCGAACTTTTCCCATCAAAATATTTTTTTGCCGAAAGCGTAGTTGCTGTATACTTATGCTCATTCTGAAATTTTTTTATAAACTCTTTATCACTTTTTTTATCGCTTAAATTTAATTTTGTAAGCTCTTTTAAAACTTCTCTTTGAGTCAGTTTTTTTTCCTTAGCTGCTAAAGGAATTGCACAGACATGCATATGCGGTTTTTTCTCATCGTAATGAATTACGGCAGAAATAAAATTCATTTTTGGGTATTCTTTTTCTAGCCAGCTTAAATTTTTTTTGAACACTTCTGTCATCTCTTCTTGACCCATATTTTCAAAAATTTTTTCATCAAGGTTGCAAAGAAAATTGACTAGAACAACGCTATCTTTTTTGGTTTTAATTTTATTTTTTTTAAAGTATTCTGATAATTCAAAATTACCATTTTTATATCCAAATTTGTCTAGAATTATTGTATTTAATTCAGTTTTTTCAGAGTTAATATTCTGATTTTTATACTGCCTATGTTTTCTGAAAATGTGGTCAATAATTGAAGTATAATTTGACATTTTTGACTTTTTTATATTAATAAGGTTATGTGCTTTTTCCATAAAAAAATTTCTCCTTTGATACTTGATTTATTTATATTTTTATTATATTATATTTAATATAGATTAGTCAAATTTAGAATTAATCTTTCTACAACTTACCTTATAAGTTGTAGCTCGTTACACCAAAAATGACATTACCGAAAAATCGGCAATATCATTTGTTGGTTCACTCGCTCTTGCAGAGAGCTAAAAAATATTATTCTTTACAAAATTAAATAAGAAATTTTATAAATAAATATAGAAAAAGGAGTAATAACTATGGAAGAAAAAAATAATCTAAAATCTAAGAAATTTAATCAGAAATCTTATCTTTATGGAATGTATAAAAATAAGTTTTATCCAATAATTAATTTTGAAAAATTGTTAAATTTTGAAGAAGAACTGACTTTAAAAAAACAATATTTTGAATTTGAAAAGCAATTTAAATTAGAAGAAAAAAATATAAAGAAATTCAGTTCAGGAAAAGAAAATCCTGTTACTAAAATTATGGAATCTGCAACTAGACTTTCCAGTATTCAGAAAGAAGTAAAAGACTATTTTTTAAGTAAAGAATTTAATGAAAAAGTTAAAGATTTAATTTCAAAATTTTTGGAAAAATAAATAAAAAAAGGGAGTGTCCATTTATAATTTTAGAAATTTATATAAAAAAATTTATGTTCCCAAAAGATTATATATTTCTCTGGACACTCTTATCAATATTGTTTCATTTTTTTTTACTTTTATAGAATCTGTTGGGTAAAAAATTGTTTTAAAAATTCAAATTATATGTAATATTAAAAAAATAACCGCTGTCTTTCACAACAACGATTATCTAAAAATTCTAACTGTCTTCTTTCAAATTATATTTCTCTACATAATCTTCCATCATTTTCACTGCTATTGGTCTATTAAACCTTCTCGCAAATTCAATTACTGTTAATCCCCATTTATCCTTTACTAAAAGAGGAAGTCCTGGTTGAGAAAATATTAGCTGATATAGTGGTAACATTTCCATTTCAGGAGTACCGATATTAAATAATTCCTTGAATGAAACCGTTTTTTCTTTCTTATGTATCACTGTTATATCTGCTCCCTTTTCTAATAATGTCTTACACAAAATTGTTGTTTTTACTATATCTTGCCATCCAAGAGAAAATAATGGAAAAAACATGCTCATTCCATCTTCTGTTATTATTTTAACATCAGCTCCTTTATTTATTAAAAAATTTGCTATTCTATATCTTTCTTTTGATTTTGTATTACATAATGCTGTGAAAAGTAAACTTCGTCCTGATGGACTTATTTCATTTTGATCTCCTTCTTTAAATATTTTTAAAAATTCTTCATATGTTCCCATATCTGCTGCTGAATAAATTGTCATAGCTTTGTCCTTTCTCTATTTTGTAGGTATTTTCATTTGTTGTTTTTGAATTATATTTTGTATATTATTTATATAATCTGGCTTATATTCTAATAATGGTACTGTTTTGTATTCTAATAGAGGTATTACTGGCGAATTAAATTGAGGTAATAACGGAGTTGTTATGTTTTCATATGCATGACTTCTATTAGTGTGTGGTGTTTCAAATCTATAATTTTGAGGATTATTATACCAGTCTCTAA
This sequence comes from Leptotrichia sp. oral taxon 417, assembly GCF_013394865.1. Taxonomy (NCBI): domain Bacteria; kingdom Fusobacteriati; phylum Fusobacteriota; class Fusobacteriia; order Fusobacteriales; family Leptotrichiaceae; genus Leptotrichia; species Leptotrichia sp. oral taxon 417. The sequence goes on from NZ_JABXYV010000002.1 coordinate 8,328, forward strand.
AATCCTTTGGTGTTCTTTTTTCATTTAAATACTCCTTAAATATTTCTGAATATTTTGATTTTGGTAAATGTCCAAAATCTACAACTCCTTTTCGTGGTTGTCCAGGCAACCAATTAATCGCTTCTCCTGTTATTTCATCTCTAACTATAGCATCAGCTGGTTTAGTTATATTATTTCTTTTAAGATAATTAGTATATAAATCATATTCAAATTCTTTTCTATATGAAGGTCTTCCTTTAGGTTTTCCATCTTTGATATATGGTCGATTATCTATCGTTACTAATCCAGTTCCCTTAGGAATATTTGAAGAACCATCTTCGTTTATAACTCTTACTGCATTTAGGTAATCGCTTTCTTGTACTGCTGCAAATCCAGGATTATAAATAGTAATCGGATATTTTGGTGTTAATGTAGGTGGTTGTTCTAATGATGTATTAAAATAATTATTAGTGCTAAGGTTTGTAGTAGAAGACTCGATATTTTTCTTAAAGCCGCTTCCTCCGCTGCTTGAGCCATTTGAACCGTTATTATCTTGAACCTTGTAGTCATAGTTTTGGGTATTGCTGTTTCTATGGATATTTTCCCTATTTACAACTGGTGGCACTTTATTTGAAGCCTTTCCTCCGCCATAATTTTCAAGATAACTTTTATTTCCTGAAGTTCTTCCCGTTCCACCTTTTGCTATATCGTCAATTATGTATGCTGGCGGTATGTCTGATGTATGCTTTTCTATTGTTATGGTAGTGTTTCCATCTACTTTTTTGATGATTTCAACATTCTTGCCTTTTGAACCAGTTATCTCTATATTTGTTGTTATTTTTTCAACAGCATTTGGTTTGGAAGGAGCTTTGTATTCTATAGCAGGAGTTTTTAAATTTCTAGCCGCATTCCCTGCTGTCTGTGCAATTCTTTCAACATTTCTTGTATGGCCTGTAACTTCTGTTGTGCTGGAAGTTGTATTATGCGGTAGTCCCCTAGATACACTTTTTGAAGGTTTTGTCACATTTTCAGGAACTCGGAATACTCCATCAGCCCCCTCTTCAAGAACTATTGCTCCCTGTCTTGCGGCTCTGCTTTCTGTGGCTGTCATCTGTGTGACAAGATTCTTGGGTTTAAAAACATTAATAACTGCTCCACCACCCTTAGTTACAGCCTTTTTTATTCCAGAAGTAACATATGGCTCTACAAGAAAACCTGCCATTGTTCCTAAAACTTTAGCCCCTTCTTCTTTTTCTTCCTTCATGCTATAAGTTCCAGCAACTTTTAAATCTGTTCTGTGTTTATCAAAATCTGTTTTGTTGGGATTTATTCTGTTGGCTATTTTATAATCGCTATAATATTGAGGATACTTTTCCTTGATATAATTTGCTTCTTTTGGTGAAATATCTTTATATTTCTTAAATATAGGAATAAGTTCAGGGTGATTTTTATACTTGCTATATATATCCGTTTCATCATTTGTTCCCATATTTTGTGAAGTTAAAAGAAATAATCCACCTACAGAGGCAGTTGTACTTCCTGTAAAAAAAGTAAATCCTTTTTCTAATGCTCTATCTAATCCTTTTTCTAATGCTCCACCTAATCCTTTATTAACGACATTAAAAACAGCAGAATTTTCAATTAACTCAGTTCCCGATTTAAGAATTTCTTTGACAGGATGAGGCTCAACCATATCTAATTGTTCCTGAAGTTTCTTCCTCTTTTGAGGATCCTTTGTTTCTTTAATTTGCTGCCTTAAAGAACTTATTGCTTGCTTAGATTCATTATTTCTATTCTCTTTCGCTATTTTTTGTTGCCTTCGTTGTCGTGTTGTTCTTCGTTTTTCTTTATTTATTTTAGCTGCTGTTTGTCTAACATCAGTCTGTATTGTTCTTATTGTTTTTCCAGGCTGACTCATAACATTATTTGCGTTATTAATAGCCCTTCTCATCCGTGCATCCCCTGCTTGTTTATTACCAGTTACATAATGATAACCTGCTACAATTGTATTACCCACTGCTTTATTGCCCTGTACCACCATATTTGTAGCACCAGCTCCAAGATTCCTAAGAGTTCTAAAAAAGAGTTTAGTTCTTTCCCATTTATCAGCAGTAATCTCACTATTAATATCCATAACAGCCTCATTAAGCTCTCCTGTACTTATGCTTCCAGTCTTGCCTTCTCTAGCCCTTTTCATCATATCATCATAGGCTAATTCCCCTGCTACAGTTGATTTCAGTTGATCTTCATCATTTGCTTTTCCTTTTCCATCTTTCAAATCTTCAGAAATTTTCCATTCTCTTGCTACCGAAGCTCGTATTTCCGCATCATCTGTCAAATTTTCATTTACAAAAATCTTGTTAGTAGTCTTATCATAAAAGGCTTTTACTGATTTTCCATCTTTTTCTAACTCATCAAGTCTTGCCCTTACATTTTCTGGCAAATCAGGGTCATCAGGATTAAATTTCTCTATTCCATTTATTTTTAAAGTATCCAACACTTCCTGCGAGTTTAAATCTCCTGTTGCTATTGCAGTCATTTCAGGTGCTGTCTTAACCCTTATTACAGCTTCCTTGATTTCGTTTAGGCTTCTTCTTTCAGGGTCTCCGATGTCTTCTTTTCCACCATTTACAAGATTTTCTATTGTTTTTAAAACTGTTTCACCTGTCGCTTTTCCTTCAAGTATTGCTACTTCCAAATCTTCTTTAAATTTTGTAGGATTAGTAGCATACTCAATAGTCTGGCTCTCAACATTAACATTCGTAGAATGATGTTCATCTCTTGTGACTTCATTAGCTTTTGTAACATCCCTATTTATTGGACTTCCAGAAGCTTCGCCTATTTCTACATTGCCAACTACCGTATTTCTAGTTACTCCCTGTTTATCCCTATCATCTTGATTAAATCCAATGTTTGTAACTCTAGGAGATTTTCCTAATGAAGTTCCTAATGAAACTCCTGTTGTTGTCATTGTATCGTAGTTTTGAATATCGTGGCCAACATATTTATCAGCTTTAAATGTAGTACCATTTTCACTCTGTTTTCCAATAATAGCTCCAGTATTTTCAACTGTACCAACATGAAGATTACTTCCTTCACCAACAATAAAGCTGCTTTGATTGTCTACAAATGCTCTACTTCCATTTGTTCTGCTTCCATTTACATTTACGGAATTTGGCATTCCATTTGCACTTATTCCAATTCCTATTCCACTACTGCTTCCAGTAGTCGTACTTGTGTTCTGTCTACTTTCTACAACCAGCTTGCCAATATTACCTGTAACTTTTCCGCCTTCCTGGTTAAATCCTGAAAGTGTCATTGTACCAGTATTATTGTGAACTTCATTTACATTTTGAAAATTACCATTCTGATAAACAGTTTCAGTTGTATTCAAATTACTTCTACTTGCAGAAACGTTTCCGCCTATGCTACTTGGCTTAATTTGTCCATTTGAACCTATTCCTGCACTTACTCCTGCTCCAAATCCTGAATTTTTGGAACTATAGCTGTTATGAAGCTCTACTGCTTTCTTCTGAATATTTTTTACATTGTTGTAGATAAATGTTCCACCTTGTGCCTGAGTTCCTTGATAAGTTATGTTATTTACGTTATTGTACGTGATGCTTGAATTTTCATTTAAAGGCTTCATTGTTGTAACGACTGCACTTTCAGTATGTGAAGCTGTACTGGATTTTGACTTGTTAAATCCTGCACGTATGTTTCCGCTTACATAAAAGTCGTTATTTACCTTGAAATCATTATTTCTGATGTCATTCATTGTGGCTCTTGTGCCATCACGTCTTGTAATATTTTCCGAAAGCCCCTTAATTGTACCAGTTGCAGCATTTATCGCTTCCATAGCTCCGCCTGCCGTATCGCCATTCTTAATCTGACTTACAGCTTGGCCAACCTGTTTTGCCCTGTCCAATGCTGGGCTGTTTATTCCCGCTGATATTGTAAATCCGCTGCTCTTGCTTGAAGTATGCACATCCCTTGTGTCAATTCTTGAACCATATTTCACATCGCCATTATTAATCTGAATATTTCCGTATTCAAAGTTTGTGGCTGTAATTTCTGCACCCCTGTTCAAGACTGAGCCATTTCCAACTTGCAGGTTGGATTTTGCATTTACTGTACTCTTCTCATCGTATGTACTTTGCGATTTTCCATATCCTGCTGAAATTGTGCCGTGACTTATTCCGCCAGTAAATCCTTTGTTCCTGTTCTTTTCGTAGTAGCTGTTATGAAGTTCCCTTGAATCAGTTGTAACTTTTCCGCCTACAAAGGTGTTTTCTCCAAGAACAATATTACTTCCTATCCCTTCAACATTTCCTGTGATTACAGCATTCTTTCCAAGCATCAGGTTGCTTGCCGAGTTTTCTTCTGCATGAGAGTTTCTATAACTGCTTTTTGATGACATGAAACCTTTGCTTGTGCTTTTTGATTCATTTTCATAACTGTTTACTGCCGACTCTACTTTTATATTTCCTGTTACTGTAAGTCCTGTCGTATTTTTTGCGATAAATGATGAACCTTTTAAGTTCATGTCTCCAACTGTTCCTGAAGCTGAATTTGCTGATACTCCTGCTCCTAAATGTGTTGTTTCAGCATATCTACTGAAATTGCTTCCTCCTGAACCAAACTTGTCTTCTCCTGAAAGAGATAAGGCATTCAGGTTTACTTTGTTCACATCCAAAGCCAGGTGATCCGTGCTTAACATTCCGCCTGTTGACTCATAGCTGTTACCCTTAATAAAAGTTAAGCCATTTGAAGAAATTTGCCCAATTGAACCTATTTCTTCATGCCAGCTTCTATCAAATTCGCCATTATTGAATCCTAATTTTCTTTTGGTTGTATTGTTGATTACATTTCCGTTTTCAGAAATTAAAGCCACAACTTCATTTCCCTTTATCTTTCCGCCGATATTTTCAATATTTCCAACGGAATTTATGAATGTCCTATCTCCTGAAATTTCAGA
>NZ_JABXYV010000003.1:0-18176 GCF_013394865.1 Leptotrichia sp. oral taxon 417
GGTGACATAAAAATGCCTAATTTTGAATTAAGCCATATTGGGACACCAGTTGCTGACAAAACGTTTGCTGAAGGTTCAGATTTACAGAATGCCTTGAAATTCCGAAATAAAGGTTCGGTAGGTAATATAAAAGACTGGGTATCAAGTGAAGAAACAAGCCCGCTTGAAAATTTTGCTATTCAAAATTTAGGCGGCATCGGAAAAGATATTCTAGATGGATTTGCAGCGGAGTCTAAAAATATAAATATGGATAAAGATAAATATTTCAGTGAGAGAGCAACCCTTATAAGTGACATTAGAAAAAAATACCCACAGGAAGCAGATAAACTTTTATCTGAACTGGCAGGAAAGAATGCTGACGAGATAGATAAATTTTTATCAACAGTAGAGCATAAATATCCTCAGGAACTAATAAAAGATGTGTATTTCGTAGGACAGGCATTAGGAAATATTGAAAGAAGACCGTTGTTAAGAGCTCCTATATTTGTGGATTTAAATAAAGATAAAATAAAAAAATTTTATAAGGGATACAAATATGTAGATAACTCTGATATAGAAATAATTTATAAAGTACAGTTTCCAGATGGAAAGGCAAAAAATATAAATGATGAAGAAAAGAGAATCAAGCAAATGCGAAAGGAAATAAACAAGCAATTTAGTCAACATAGAATGTATTTTAATGACGACTTTGAAATAGAAAAGCAATTAAGGGAACAGGAAAATATTAAAAACAGGGCATTATTAACAGGAAATCAGGAAATGTACAATAAAGCAATTGATAAACAAGATACTTTACAAAAAGAAAGAGAAGATTACATTATTAATATTTTAAAAACTACTCGTTTGGTACAACCAGAAGATAAAAATGTAAGAGAAATGATACATAATGCAGTAAAACCAGAACCTTATCTTGAAAGAAACAATAGATTCAATCTTCCTGATACACCAAAAGGAAATATTAATAAATTGGAAATAAAAAAAGGTTCAAATCAAAATGTAAATGAAACATTAAAAAAGTTAAGAGAAAGAGTGGGTAATTAAGATGAAAAAATTAAAATTGTTGATATTGTGTTTATTAAGTATTTTTTGTTTGAGTTCTTGTTTAACAACTGGATTTTTCTTGGGTTCAATTCTTGATGAGTTCGGTCCTAGTGGCGGAGGTCCTGATGGAATAGAAAAACTTTACTATAAAGATAAACCAAAATTTAAAGAGTACATGAATTCTTTAAAAAATAGAGAGAAATATGTTTTAAAAGTATCAGATACCTCTTTTATAAAAATGCCTAAAAATATTGTCACTAAAAAATATGAAAATACATTATTTTTATATGATAAAGAAAATAAAATGATGAGTTTAGGTATATCATTAAATTATTCTTCTAATTCTGAACAATTTGAAAATTATGATAAAAATAAGGATATATTAAAAGATTTTGGAAAAGTTAAAATAGTATCGGGATATGGTAATAAATACATAGTGTCCAAAGTATCAAATATTTACATAGACACTATGTATGATCCTTCACCTAATCTAAAAGAATATTATGATTTAATTATTGATTTCATAAACAATATCGAGGAAGTAAAATGATAATTAATAGGAGATATTTATGATAGAATAACAAAAAGAAATTAATAACGAAATGTAAAAAATATTCTTTTAAATATCTATATACCAAAACCTGATGATTTCAAAAAATCAAGAGATAATGCTGGGCTTTCTGAAGCTATGGATGAAATGCAAAAAAATAACTCGTATAAAGGATTCCAAATAGAAGATTTTCAAAACCCTGGAATACCTAAAAAGGGAAATGACAATCCAATTTAATAAAGAAAGTTTTGAATAGTAAATACATATATATATATTTATTTATATGTAAGTGAAAATGATAAGAATATTCCTGAATTTATGGAATTTTATAAAGATTTTATGGAAAATTTGTAGGAAATATCTGAGTTATATTTGGGTAGTTTTCATAGTTTTTTAAGATGGAGTTATGGTAACTTCAGGAAAGGATAAAAATATGAAAAAAATAAACTTTATATTAGTAACATTGATTGTTGTATTCAGCATAAATTTATCTGCTGAAAAGTTATTACATTTTAATCAATCAAATGTTATTAGTTCAGAAACGTTAAAACAAGTAAATGCTTCTTTAACTTATAAAATTATTTACAAAAAGGAAAAGAATGGCGAATACAAATACACTTTAGAAAAATTATCAAATTTTAATAACGATAAAAATTTAAAAGTATTTGTAAATGGAATTGAAGATAATTTAGACAGTGCAGTAAAAAAAGCCATAAATCAAAATATGACATCATCAGACAAGAAAAAAGTTGATGATGGCGGAACTTTTGAAACTATTTTAATTTATTCAGAATAGAATAAAAATTAAGTTTTTAAATAATCGTTGTTGTAAAAGACAGCGGTTATTTTTTTTCTATATTACATATAGTTTGAATTTTTAAAACAACTTTTTACCCAATAAATTTTAGAAAAATATTTATTTAATTTCCTAAATTAGTTCCTTTTTATTATACCATTTTTATATATTATCTTTTTATATACCTTTTTAGGTACTTGCAAACATGTATAATTACTGCTTTTAAATAAGTTAAAAAACAAGTTTTTCAGTAAATAAAGACAAGTAAATCAGTAGATTTAAAACTAGAAAATCAGTAAATAAAAACTAGGTTTTCAGTAGAGTTTAAACAAGCACTTGTTATTATTTTTGATTAATGGTATAATAAGAAAAAAGGAGGTTTTTATGAATGAAGTTGTAAAATATAATAATAATTTTAATAACATAAGTCTTCGTAATTTTAATGCCAATGAACTTGATATTTTGATGGCAATTTGCAGCAGAATGAAAGAAAAAGGTGAAGAGGAAATAACTTTTCATTTTGATAAACTGAAAAAACTCATTAACTATTCTGACAATACATCAGCAACTTTTGTAAAGGATCTTGAAAGCACTTATGATAAGTTGATTAGTATTAAGTTGAAAGTTGGAGATGAAAGACGCTTTATAAAGTTTGTGCTGTTTACTCGATATTCAGTTGATGTGGACGAAAAGACAGTTGATATAGCAGTTAATAAAGAATTTTCCTGGGTTCTAAATGAATTGAATGTTACTTTTACAGCATTTGAATTAAAAGAGTTCATCAGTCTAAAATCAAGTTATGCGAAAGAATTTTATCGAAGGATGAAGCAGTTTAAGTCCACTGGAAAATGGAACATATCACTTGAAGATTTTAAAAGAATAATGGATGTTCCTGTAAATTATCGAATGTGTGATATTGATGTCTGGGTTTTAAAGCCAATACAAAAAGAACTTGAAGATAAGTTTAAATTGAAAGTCAAAAAAATATACAGCAAAAAATCAAGAGGACGTCCAAGTGTTTCAGGATTTGAATTTACTTTTTCCAAAGAAAAATATCAAGCTAAAGAAACTTCTAAAACAAAAAACAGAAAAGAAATTAAAACACCTGCTGATTTTTTCATTCACAGAAAAGTTAGAATGATGGATGGAGTAACTAGAATATTCAACACCTTGACAATAAAGTCAATAAATGAACAGAAGAATGGAATGGTAGTGGTTAAAATTCAGAATGTTGATGATTTTTACGAACAGGAGTTTGCTTTTAACAGCATGGAACATTTTGAGAACTGGTTCAGGAAATATGTGATATAAAGAGTTCAAAAATGTCAAATACTTGCATTTATTTAGATTACAATTTTTATTACTTTGGTACTTTTTAATACGAAAAGTTAATACTAAAAAAGGCTATTTCATAAAATTAACTTTATAAAATAGCCTCAGTATCAACTATTATAAATATTTTTTCTATGTCCTACTTCTAATGCTAACACTACTAAATTTTCATCTTGAATATTTACAATAACTCTGTAATTTCCTATTCTATATCTCCATTGTCCTTTTCTATTTGCTTTCAACATTTTTCCTTTACTGCGTGGGTCTTCTGCAACATTTTCTAAATAAATTTTTATTCTTTTTTTTACAAATTCATCCAGTTTACTGAAATCTTTTACGAAATGTGGAGTTGGGATTATTTTATATTTTACAGTTCTTCCCATTTTAAAACTTCTCCTCCATTTTTCAAATAGTTTTCATATTCTGATAATCTTAAATCTGCTATTTTGGCATCATATTCATCTTCCAGTGAGTCAAACACTTTTGATTTTATTAACTCTGACAATGTAACTCCTTCAAATTGTGCCATGCTTTGTAAAAATTTTTTTTCCATATCGGATACTTTTAAACTTATGGAAGCCATGATACTCACTCCTTATATTTTATTTTTTTGGTAATACTATTATACTACTTTTTAAATTTTTGTCAATAATTTTTTGCTTCAAATTCATCTGTCATCATCAATAACATAAAACTATTTTTGAATTAAAAATCTAATTTACAATATAGAACTAAAATAAGCCCATATTAGCCCCATAACGAAAAATTTTTGCATCAGACAAAGATTTATACCAAAAAACAATTTAACGAACGCTACGGGCTTAATATGACGTAATATGAACTTTAATTTTTATCATCATCAATTTTATTTTATAATTTTAAGAAATTTTATCCCGATTTTTCTAATATATCTTTTTAATCAAAAAAAGAGCCTGTACAAACTTTTTAGAAGAAAACTCCCAATAATCTGTACATAAACTCAAATATTTTATTTTTTATTCAATTAAATTTTCTTTTGATATTTTAAAATGAGTTGAAGTAAAATTTCTCAAACTGCCCATCCACCTCCAAAAACTGGGCTCTCATTTTCACGCTTAAACTAATATTACCTTATTTTTTTCAAAAAATCAAGACTTTTTTCATAAAAATTTTTCCCAATAAACTTTCCGAAAATTCAAATTTTGGAAAGCACGCTTACAAGTTTCTCGAAAATTAAAAAATTTTAGAAACTTATCGTGATTTTTTCTGCACATAAAATTTTGAAAAAATGACTTTCGTTTGCACTCAAAAACTCATTTCATTCGTGAAAGTAAAGTTACAATTCTCAGATTTAAAGATTATATTTTGTATAAATTTCTATAAATTTTGTGTCAAAAAATTTTCATAAAGACAGTTTTTAAAGATAAATTTTTATGTATTATTGAACTTTAAATATAACATTTTTTAAATCAATTTTTGTACAAAACAGCAAAAAATAATTTCAATTTTACTAAAAATATATCCCAAATTTTTAGTAAATTATAGTTAAAAATCTTAATCATAATTACACCTATAGACAAAAATTTCTTTTAAAAATAACAAAAAAAGAGAACTAAAAATTCTCCTTTTTTTATGTAATTATGCTTTTTATTTTACAATATTTTAGAAAAAAAGTATGATATTTTTCCTAAAAAAATTTACAATTTGTGCAAATAATTTTAACTATAAAAATACAAAAATTGTTATTCAGTTTTAATAATTATTCCTCACTTTCAATCAACTTTTCAAACTCTCTAGTTGTTTCAGTTCGTTCAATTCTCTTAACAACTTCATCATCAAATTCAATTTCAATGTCAAAAATATCTCTATCATATTCAAGATTATTTTCCCCATCATCTACATTTTCATCTTCAAAAAATTCATCAGTCATAATTGAAATTCTCACCTATCTTTAGTTTTTAATCAGGATAACTGTTCCTGTAATATTTATAATACGAAGATCTACTTATTTGCATAAATCTGCAAAAACTTTTTACACTTATTTCCTTATTTCGTACTCGTTTTAACATATCCTGTTCTTCTTTTGAAAGATTTAAAACTTTGACTGGCCGTCCAATTACATTTCCAGTTTTCCTGCTGTATCTTTTCCCAGATTTTCCAAGTGGCATATTTTTAATTCCATCATTTATTCTTTCAATTAAAATACTTCGCTCTCTTTCAGCCAGATATATGAGAAGTGGAATTACAACAACATTTACAATTTCATCCTTTCTGTCATTCACATTATGATTTAAAAGTTCCTGATTGATTACAGCAATATTAACTTTCATATCCTTAAGCTTTGTATAAAGCTCAGTAACTTCTGTAAAATTACGCCCAAGCCTGTCAATGTCTGTAACAACAAACGTATCATTTTCCCGAATTTTTGACAAAATTTTCTGCAGTTCAGCCCTCTTCATATTTTTTCCGCTCTGTATATCACAATAAACTTCATCACAGCCAGCATTTTCAAGCGATGCTATCTGCCTTGTCAAATCCTGCTTTGCCGTGCTTACTCTTGCATATCCAAATTTCATTTAGACAACTCCTTTACAAAAATGTCTACTAAAATGTATTTTAATTTAGTATACATCATTTTGCTTATTATACCCTTAAATTCAGTATAGTTTTAAGCGTGTATTAAAACATCTGTTTTAGTAGATATCGGAGTGTCCCCAAAGTTTAAAAGCTGGCATTGAAATATATTAAAAAAATTTATTTTTCATGTGTTTGTCCTGTTTTTTAAATAAATAACTTGATTTCTACATTTTTTTATGATATACTTCTTTTAAAGTGGAATGCATGATGCCTGAGGGCTGCCATGCTAGCCCGATATTGCAAGACAATATCGGGTCAATTTTTTTTAGGAGGACTTTATATGAACAACAGAGAGGAAAAGACTTTTAAAACTTTTGAAGAACAAATTGAAGGACTTAAAAGAAAAAACCTTAAATTTAAAAATGAAGAATTTGCACTTAACATTTTAAAAAGAGTAAATTATTATTCTTTTATTAATGCATATAAAGAAAATTTTTTAAATCTTAATTATGAAAAAATAAACTCTGATGATCCTGATGAAATGTATAAAGATGATGTCTCTTTTGAAGATTTGTTTTGGCTATATTATTTTGACAGTGAAATGAGAAGTAATCTTTTAAAATATATTTTTATTGTCGAATCTAATATAAAAACTAAATTAGCCTATTATTTCTGTGAAAAATATAAAACTGATAATAATGCATATAAAGATGTGAATAATTTTGAATACACTTCCAGTTCTGGATTAACAAGAGATATTAATCGTTTAGTCCAAAAATTAAATAATACTATTAACAGGCAATCTAATATACAAGGTTCTAGGATTAATCATTATACTACAAACTATAATACCGTTCCCCTTTGGGTTTTAATGCCTCAATTGGATTTTGGAACAACTGCTTATTTCTTTAAATGTTCTCAAAAAGATATTCAATCTAAGATTGCTAAAAACATGAAATTTGAATTTATTGAAGAAAATCCTGAATTTAATGATAAGTACATCTTTACTGGAGAAGCTTTGAGTAATATTATTTTTTTTGTGAACAGTTTTAGAAATATTTGTGCTCATAATGAAAGATTATATAATCATAGGTTTACTGCTAATAACATTAATAGTTTTATTATTCATGAACATTACAGCTTAAATTTTAACTATGGTCTTTTTGACTTAATTTTAATTTTAAAATTTTTTATTACTCAATTAGAATATAGAGCTTTGAAATCTTTATTAACTTACAGCTTAGCTTTTTTATCTTTAAATGTTGATGAAAGTGATTTCATAAAAATACTCAATAAAATGAAATTTCCTAAAAATTGGGAAGAAATATTAGAAATAAAAGAAGATTTGCAAAAGGCAAAAGAATTTTATCAAAACAATGTTTTGTTAAATAAAAAATAGCCCCTAGATAGGAGCTATTCTCCTTATTTTTTATCATTTATTGACTTTCATTCTTATAAATTATATAATATAAGAACAAAAAGGCGGTGATATAAATGGTTCAAAAGGAAATTTTATTAAAAGAAATCAATAAAAATAATGGTATTATTTCGACTAAAGAAGTTTTGAAGTTCGGTATTCATAAAGATGTATTGAAAAAATTGACTGAAAAAAAAGAAATTATAAAAATAGCAAACGGACTATATGGACTTCCAAACGAAGAAATAGATGAGTATATTTATTTTTCCCATAGAGTTCCGAAAGGTATTTTTTCTCACGAAACAGCGGCTTATTTGCAAGGATTATCTACTAGAATGCCTCTCATTTATGTAATGACTGTTCCAGTCGGAGATAATGTGAGCAGAATTAAGTCAATAAAGGACAATATTATTTTTAAGTACAGCAAAAAAGATTATTATGATATTGGTAAGACAAGCATAACGAATCCTTTTGGCAGAAAAATTTTTGTCTATGATAAGGAAAGAACAATATTAGATCTTATCAAAAACAAAAACAGAATAGACACTAATGTATTCAGTGAAACTATGAAGTTGTATTTTAGAGATAATGACAGAGATTTATTAAAGATTTCTAAATATGCTATCTATATGAACATGGAAGAACAGTTAAAACAATATACGGAGGTATTATTATGAAAACATCGGAACAAATAAAGGGAGCTATTAGAAATATATCAAAAAAAACAGGAGTAAATCCAAATTCGTTGCTTCAGATGTGTTTGTTTGAAGGTGTTTTAGAAAAATTATCAAAATCAAAGTATAGTAAAAATTTCATATTAAAAGGCGGGCTTCTCATTTCTTCACTTATTGGAATAGATATGCGCAGCACAATGGATATGGATACTACAATTAAAGGGATTCCAGTAAATGAAAAAACTATATCAAAGATTGTAAAAGAAATACTGGAGATTGAAATAGATGCTGATATTGATTATAAGCTGGTTAAATTAACCCCAATCAGACAAAAAGACGTGTATGAAGATTTTTGTGCAAAAATTTCTTGTACTTTTGGAAAAATTAATGCCGTTTTGAATATAGATATAACTACTGGGGATGTTATCACTCCAAGAGAAATGAGATATTTTTATTCTAAAATATTAGAGTCAGGGACAATACCTATTATGACTTATACAATAGAATCTGTTATTGCAGAAAAATTTGAGACTATTTCAAGTAGAAATATTACAACTACAAGGGCAAGAGATTTTTATGATTTATATATGTTGTATCATCTCTACAAGGATAAAATTGATAAAGATATACTAAGAGAAGCGATAGAAAGAACGAGTGAACATAGAGGTTCTATAAAATCAGTTAGCCAATATAAAGAGGTGGTAGATTTATTCAAAATTAGCGGAACAACAAAAACCTTATGGGAAAAATACATCAAGAGTAATCCCTATGCAAAAGATATTGATTTTTTAGAAACAATAACTACTTATGAAAAAATTGGTGAATGTATGTTAAAGACTAAGTAAAAAAGGACTTGAAGTCCTTTTTTTATTGAATATTATAAACTCCTATCATATTGGGAACTACTTCGATTACGTACAACATTCTTATCCTTAACTGTTTTTTTCAGCTCAATATTCAAATTGTTCTTAAAATCATTCCACCAGCTATAAGTACTATCAGGCACATTTTCAATTGCTGCTATTACTGTTTTTTCAATTTCTAAAATTGAAAACTTTCCATTAGAATCTTCGTGAAGAATATTTGTCATTTGCTTAATGAATTTATTACCTGCATCGTGTTTTCGCCTGATATAAGCTTCCTTAATTTTTTCATAAGCCTTAGCTTCAGCTTCTCCAAATAACTTATCGTATTCAAATTTATTGTTTGATTTAAAATTTAAAATATCCTTGTCTGTAACTTCGTAGTATCTCAAATGTTCACGAACCAGATTATCAACTTCTTTTTGTACAACTGGCTGGGCCAGCTTTTCAAGTTCGGCTTTTCTACGTCTTTTCTTTTCCTCCAAGTCCGCATAGCTGTCATTAAGCTGTCTAAGACGATTATTAAGCTCCTGCTGTTCACGTTCCATCTGAAGTTTTTTGTCTAAAATATCCTGCTTTATGGCATTATTCTTGGCTTCCTCCTTTTCTACGTCCTTCTTAATGTTTCTCATCAAAGTATCTCCACGTTTTCTCGCTTCGTTAAGAGCTTCATTAATAAGTTCCTGTTTCCTAATTTCTGAAACAACATAAGGTTTTTCCGCTTCTATTTTCTTTTCCCGAATTTGTTCATCAAGATTACGTATTTCATTATTTTTGCTGATTTGTTCCGTTTCTAAAAAATTAATTGAACTTTTTAAATTACTCGCTTTAGTTTCAAGCGTTTTAATCTCAAAATAAAGATTTTCCCTGTTCTTGATCAGTTCTTCAACTTTTTCTCCTTTTGAATAATCTTCTATTTTTTTATTGATTACTTCAAAGTCCACATTCTTAAAGACTTCATCAAATAATTTTATTTCTTTTTTAAGATTTTTCTTAAAATTTTTGTTATTCTGTCTCTGATTTAATTTGTCCCTGATTATCTTCTTTATATTGAAAATACGCTTAAAATCCGTAATTTCCTTATTACTTTTTCTTACCTTGAAATCTGTTTCATAGTTTTTAAATTCATTCAAGAAATCTTTCTTTGAAATTTTTTTCTTTCTGTCAATAATTTCCCTTTTTGAAAGAATTTCTATATATTTCATAAATTCATTTTTTGAATAATCATTGCTGCCAATCTTACTTTCGAGATCCTTTTTCTCCTTTTCCATAGTGAATTTTGTCCTGTCAAGATCTTCAGAAGAATTTACTTTTTCAGTTCTTCTGACAACAACTTCTACACCTTCATTTGAAAATACCTTGACTTTATTTTTTAACTCATTAACAACAGGATTATTAAGCATAAAATCATTTACAAATTCTTCATTGAAAGTCCTGTAAAAATCTTTAGTGAACGGAGAAGTACCATTCTCAAATTTAAACTTTTTATCTGACTTATTTTTGTTCAGCTTGGCTAACTGTCTTTCAATGATTTTGGGCTTCTCCTGAACCTTAAATTCCTCAAATGCCTTTTTATATTCATCAGTTCCAGCAGTTAATCCAAGCTTCTTATTTCTTCTTAAAAATGCACTGCTCAAAGCTGATTTAACTTTTGCTGGATTAACATCACTTACCGTATACTCATCTTTCTGATTATTCTCTTCTGAAAAAGTCCACATTGACTGCATGTGCGGCGTACTTTCATCAAAGTGAATTACTGCATATACACATCGTGCATTTTTATCAAATTTTTTACTTAAAAACTCAAAATTTTCCTTGTAATACTGCTCCCACTTTTCAAGAGAAAGCATGTATGTCAAATCCACTCCATTTCTTGCTTCAAAATTTCCTGTCTGCACCTGCGATACGACGCTTACCACATCCCTGCTCCTGCTGTCAACTTCTGTATCATAATACTGCCGTTCAAGGACAGATAAATCCTTGACAAGAATTTTGTTAAACTTCGTCAGTTCCTGATTGACATTATTCTTAAACTTCTCCAGTTCACGGAATGCTTCTCTTACAACATTGTTAATGCTGCTCCTGCCAGATTTAGAATTGTATTTCTTAAAGTTGTTTATTGCTGAAATCTCAGCCATTTTTATTCCCCCTTTTATCAAAAAATGCTTCTACATTTTCCAATTTATTTTAATTATACTTATTTATAATTTTTTTTGCAAATCGTAAGTTTTGGGACTGCTCAATTTCTGCATCGGCCAGTCGCAATGCAAGAGGGCAAAGCCCTTTGCAAAGCTCCTCCATTCATTAAAAATGAATGGCTCGCCTGTCATTTTTTTCAAAAATTACTGCCGAGCTCTCAAACGCCGAGGGCTTTTCAGGCAAAAAAATGAATTCGTAATGCGAGCGTTTCACTTCGCAAAGCCGAATCATTTTTCTGCCATCTTCATTTGAAAAAATTTAGTAAAAATTCGTTATTTTGATTGAAGACAAAATTCAAAGTAAAAATAATTTATTTTTATATTAAAAGAGCAGTCTTTAGAACTGCTCTTATCACTACTGCTATGAGTTTTTAATCTGTAAGTCATTGCCGCTAGGACTTTTAATTTAAAGATTTAATTTGTTCCTCAATATCTCTAATTTCTTCTCTTAACTTTTTTATCAAATGCTGTCTTTTTACTTTTTCTCTTGTTAAAAAAATTCTTTTTTCTTCTACATCGGATAATTTTATTGCTTCTTTCTGTTCCACTATCTCTTTTAATTTTGAACTTGGGTCATCTGATGTAATAACTTCTATAATTTCAGTTTCTTTAAAATCATCTTTTTTTTGCCCTGTTAAAGTTTTTACAGTCCTGTTAGATAATGTCAAAACCTTTTCAGGCTCTTCAAGTCCCTTAGTTTGATATTTTAAGTATAAGGAATATTTTCTTATTGCTACATTTGCACTATCTCTATCTACGCCTAATTTTTCTATCCATTTTCCAAAAGATCCATTTCCTTTGTTTGCAAAAATTTGATTGGCTTCAAATATTGCTTTTGAATATTTAAAAATATGTTCCATTGACTTTTCTTTATGGAAAGTTATATCATTTTCATATTTTATAAGTTTTTCTTTTTCTATCCCTGATATATCAAGCTTCTCATAATCTATATTATAAATACTTTCAACCTTTGCAACTGCTGGAACTTTTTTACTATTAATTTTACTAATATCTAAATTAAATTTTTTGCTCATCTTATACCCTCTTTTTTCATTATTTCTTCTGCTAAGTTACTGTAGTCTTTTGCTCCATTTGCATTTTTTGAATAATCAAATATTGATTGATGTGTAACAATGCACTCAGATAGAGCTACATTTTTTCTTATTATATTTTTTAACAAATAATCCTTATATTCTTCTTGCAGTTGTTCCTGTATCTGATCTGACAATGCCGTTTTTTCTTTTCTAATCAATATAATTCCTGAAATATCCTTTCCCAATCCTTGTGTAAAATTAATCGTAGCATTAAGTCCTAAAAGTTCATTTATTCCAGGTAATATTACAGGATAAACACTTGAAGTATAGATTGCTGAAGTTGTGTAAGCGTTAAATGCTGGAGCGGTATCAAATATTATAACGTCATAGTTTTCTGATAAATTTTCTAAAAAATTATTCAACAGTTGATAATAATATGGCCCTTGATTTTTTAATTCTTCCATATCTTTTTCTGCTTCAGGACCTGCACTTATTAAATGCAAATTTTCATTTAGCATTTCAGGCTCAAATCCATTCGATCTTTCAAGCAGATAATCTCCCAATGAAAAATTTAATTCATTTACATTTACTCCAAAATTTGTAGAAAGATTAAGTTGTGGATCCGTATCTACTGTTAAAGTTTTTAATCCCTGTTTTGCAAAATAGTGTGCCAAATTGAAAACAGTTGTTGTTTTACCACAACCACCCTTGTTATTTACAATTGCTATTTTTTTCATAATATCCTCCCAAAATATATTTATCCTTTATTTTCAGTATAACACTATTTATGAAAAAAGCAAATTTTTTGTTTGTCTGTCACGACTGATAAATTGTTTTTTTAATCCTAAATAAATAAAAAAATAGTTTAAAAGTAGATTTATATATTTCAAATTAATTCTCAGCTCCTGATTTTAATAAATTTTCTATTTTCTCTTTCATATTTTCGTCAATCTTATCATCATCAAGACTGTAAAATTTTTCTAGTTTTGTTAATTTTGAATTTTTTTCAACCAGTTTTTTTCTAACAGTCACTATGACAGGATTATCAAGGCTTCTTTTAGGATCTTCCATCAACCCTATTAATAATGAAGTATTACGTTGAATATCATTCTTTAGAATTCCTATCTCTTTTTCAATTCGTTCTTTTAAAGTTAAATTTTTTTCTTTTTTTACTTCAGGAAAAGCTTCTACTACTCTTAATACCTTTTTTGGAGTAGTCTCTATTTTTTTAGTTTCATCTGGAAGCGATAGTTCATCATTATTACTTGAAATATTTTCTTTAATTTTTTTTTCTGTATTAAACCTGAATTCAAATCCGACAACTCTACTTCTTCCGCGTCTACCACTGAAACCATATTTTTTCTCAATTTTTAAATTATATTTTTCTCCTAATTCTTTCATAATAGGTTTTAAAACACGAGTATCAATATTAACTACCTTATAACTTTCAGGAATATCCATCAAATACCTAAATTCATCGAGACTACATCTCCAAAAACCTGTATTTTTAAATTGTTTCATTCTACGGTAAAATTCCTTTGTATAGCTTGATTTTAAAGTTACAAATTCTTTTAACTCAAATCTAGTCCATTCTTTATTAAAATCATTAAGTAAAAATCTAAAGTCTTCATTCAATGAAATCATTAATATTTGTTCATCTATCTTTATTTTAAAAGTTTTAAAAATAGTCATTTGTACAATCGTATTGTTTTCTCTATATGTGTAATTTAATGATAATAATTTTTTATTAACATTCATAATTGTATTTACAAATTCTTTTGTAGTCATATTTTTCTCAAGCCTTATTAACTTTTTCAATTCATAAAAAGAATATTCAAGAATATTTGTGCCTTTTTCTTTAAGTTTATGAAAAAGTGTTATCAATAAATTTAGTTCTTCTGCCGTAAAGTTTCTTAATGCTTGATTATTAAAATCATTGTTATATTTTACAATTTCATCTTCCATTTAAAATTCCTCCTTAAAGTCATTATATCACATTAAAAATAACACATCAATAAAAATGTTATTTTTAATTTCCCAAAATGTTATTTTTAATTTCCCAAAATGTTATTTTTAATTTCCCAAAATGTTATTTTTAATTTCCCGAAATGTTATTTTTAACTCCCGAAATGTTATTTTTAACTCCCGAAATGTTATTTTTAACTCCCGAAATGTTATTTTTAATAGTTTAAAAACACATTATTTATGCGGTGTTGCGGACACCTAAAAGATATAAAATATTTTAAAAGATATAAAAATCTTTTAAAATATTTTATTAAAAGAACTTGACAAATTTTTTTAAACAAGTATAATATTAATAGAGATGTACTCGTAGTATAAGCGAGTAGGATAAAATAAAGAAGATATACAGATTAAGAAGATATACTCGTAGTATAAGCGAGTAGGATAAAATAAAGAAGATATACAGATTAAGAAGATATACTCGTAGTATAAGCGAGTAGGATAAAATAAAGAAGATATACAGATTAAGATGATGGATTGTTTATTTTAACAATCCTTTTTATTTCACAAAAAGACTTTACATTTAACAGAAAAATGCTATAATAATTTTACAAATCAAATACAACAATTAAAAAACTATCAGAAAGGATTTACAAATGAAAAATAAAAGTATAACATTTTTCTATCTAACTCATAAATTTTACAATAAATACAAAAACTGTAAAGAAATATTATATAAACCTAAAAGGCCTTATGCAGTTCACTTAATAGAATACAATAACCTAATATTTGCTATACCTATCAGAAGTAACATAACACATGAATTTTCCTATAAAACAATCAAAGAAAAAAACAAAAGTAAAGGATTAGACTTTACAAAAACGGTTATCATAAATGATTTAAAATATCTTTCTAAACAACCTGCTCGCATTAATCAAGAAGAGTATTTAAAATTAGATAAAAATAGACATTTCATAGAGAAAAAAATGTTATCATACTTAAAAATATACAAAAAAGCACTACAAAAACCAAATACCAATAAAAACCAAAATATCTTATCAAAAAGTACATTGCAGTATTTTCATAAAGAACTCAGTATACTGTTTAATGAAAATAACATTGATTAATCCTCTTGAAAAAATAGAGGATTTTTCAAAATTTCCAATATAAGCCTTTCTAAGCAATTTTTTCTCCTTGTTCAACCTTTTACATCAAAAAATTTTTTAACGATGAATTTACCCACTTTCTGACGTTCTGAAATATATTTACAAGTCTATCATATTAATCTTCAATATTTATATTATTAAATTTTAAATGCTCATTCTTAAATAATCCACGTTTATAATAATTAATTATAAAAAAATCTTAGAATCAACTTATCATTTCTCACACGTGAGAAATGATATTCAATATGATAAAAGAACAATACTTTGATTAATAATAAAATTTATTTTATGCAGGCAGTGTTTTCTGTTTAACAGGGAAACACACAAGCGTACCTTTTAAAAAATGAAAAATTTATATAAAAACTTTTGAATGAAAAAAACATTATCTATAACTTTCAAAAATTTAGAAAAAGTGACATTACCTCAATTTATCCATAAATTAGTTTTAAACGATTTTTTCATTTTAGGTAGGAAAATTTTAATGACAAACTTGCCCCTTTTATGTTCTTCTAAATAATATTTCTGTTCAAAATTTTAAAAAGTTATATTTCTTTTTAGAAATTTCTATATGCAAATTTGAATTTTTATTTAAATTATGCTATAATTACTTAATTTACATTTAAGGAGATTGACTTTGATTCATAAAAAATATTAATTTATAGACTTTTGCATCTTAGAAAACTCATATTTCTTATTTATATCAATGAAGTTAATAAGATTATCAATATTAAATAGAACAAAAATTTTTCGATAAATAATCAAAAAAATCTCAAAATATAAATGAAAATATTTTTTTAGAATTAATGAAAAATTAGTAAAAAATTTTGAATAAGAAAGGACAAAAATATGAAAAAGAAATTATTATTATCATTAGGAATTACTTTATTAAGTATAAATTCATTTTCTAAAATGACAATAACATCGTACAATAACGGATCATCAGTATCAAATGGATCAATAACTGAATCAGGCCATAACTTTTCAGGAATTGTTCAATTTTTAGGAAATCAAGGTGGAACATATGTAGTAAAATTAGATAATGGAACCAAAATAGAAACAGGAACAAGATTTGATTTAGATCCAGATACAACTATTACAATAGAAGGAGCAAATGGTACAATAGGAACAATAGTAAATGGAAGTAGTGCGTATCCAGTGGGAGCACCAGTTTCTACAAAACATTATTACTTTTGGCAAGATTTAGACGAAAATTCTACTACTTTACCAGAATCTGGAATATTAAATGGAAATTTATTCACTCCATCTGTTATATCTAGATCAAATAATGCTAGCACAGCTATTACTCACGTAACAACAAGTGTTTTACCACCAAGTACAGCCTCAACAACTACACCAGGTACTTCAACACCAACTCCGAGTACACCTTCGACAGGAACAACTCCAACAACAGGAAGTACAACATCTCCAACTGAAAGAAAAAAAGTTTTAGTAATTCCAAGATCACGTGTTGATTTGGATTTAGCAGAAAACGCTAAAATGACTATGATAAAAAATGTTGAGAAAAAAATAGAAAAAGGGGACTGGGACTTAAATATCGACTATGTAGGTGGAGTAGGAACTAAATATACTGATAAGACTCATAATATTTTACAATATAATGGAAAAAGTAATGGTGTTATTCTTTCTTTGAATAAAAATTATGATAAATTAACATTGGGAGGTTTATTTGGGTATCAAAATTCAAAAGTAAAATATAAAGATTTTTATGACGGAATAAAAGAAAAAATTGATTCATATCAGTTTTTATTGAATGCAAAATATGATTTTAATGAAAAAGTTGATTTAATAGGGACTCTAGTATATTCTACAAATAAACATAAATTTGATGGAAGCAATATTATTTCATATAATTGGATAGATGATGCGGAATATACTTCAAATATATTTGACTTTGAAACAAGATTAGGATATAAATATTTATTTACAAATGGATATATAAAACCGTATTTAGGTATCGGAGTATTAAATCTTAAAGAAGGAGCAATTGATAAAATAGGAGCTAAAAAAGCCTCTGAAACAGCATTAAATAGTGTATTAGGTATTTATGGTGTAGCAGAATTAAATAAAATAGATTTGTATGGAAATGTAGAATATAGACAAAAATATGGAAGTAATTCGTATCATAGTGAACGAGATGTGGACTCAACAACAAAAATTGATGCTTTAAATTATAAAAAAGCAACAGTTAATGCTAGTGCAGGATTAAGATACAAAATTACAGATATGTTTGATATAAATGCTTCATATGGATTAAATAATCTAAAAAACAATATAGTAAAAGTAGGTATTGGAATTCAATACTAAAAAATTATTGTAAACTTGCTAAATTAATAATAAACTGTCTTATAAATATAAGATGGTTTTTTTTATATTCAAAATAAAAAAAATACTTTTACATCAAACTTGACTTTTTTTTTAATTTATGTTAGCATATTTTAATCTTTTATTAAAAAGGAGGTAGATTTTGGGATATAAGAAAATAATAATTTTTAGTACATTTTTGCTTGCAAGTCTTGCCTTTCCAGCTCCAGTCAATGAGGCTAACAGAATCATTGATATTCAGCAA
>NZ_JABXYV010000004.1:0-36696 GCF_013394865.1 Leptotrichia sp. oral taxon 417
GTTGCTCCATCCTATTTCTTTCTTGCTCAAGCTGTCTCTGTTGAATATCAATAATTTTATTTGCCTCGTTGACTGGAGTAGAAAAAGCAAGGTTAGCAAGAAACAAGATGCAAAAAGTCAACATTTGTTTATATATCAAAATATATCTCCTTTTTAATTAAGTATTAAGTAATAATACCACAAAAATAATAAAAAATCAATTTTGTATAAAAATATTATAAAAAAGAGAAAATTTTTATTGAATTAAGAGTTTTGAATGGATTCATTACTTTAATAGGCTCTCAGACAAGCGTAAACGGGTCAAATTTGCTGAAAAATAATTTTTTAATATAAAAGGTTGACTAAAGTGAAGAAGCTTCTTAGAAGGGCTTATATCTATAGAATAACAGTTTTTCAAATTTGTTAAGTTTATAGAGAATGATAAGGGTACTTTTTGTAACAAGTGGAAGATATACAAGAAAATATTATGAATGCTGATAAATAAAGGATTTTATATTATTAAAGATAACATCTTATGAATTAAAAATGACAAAATTTAACAAATGTTATTTTAATTAAGTTCTCTTTTAATAAAATATTTTAAAAGACTTTTATGTCTTTTAAAATATTTTATATCTTTTAGGTATCCTCAACCATTGATAAATTCAGGATTTGAGTAAGTGATAGGGGTACTTTTTGTAACATATAAGGGTACTTTTTGTAACATATAAGGGTACTTTTTGTAACATATAAGGGTACTTTTTGTAACATATAAGGGTACTTTTTGTAACATATAAGGGTACTTTTTGTAACATATAAGGGTACTTTTTGTAACATATAAGGGTACTTTTTGTAACATATAAGGGTACTTTTTTTTGACAAATACCCTATTTATGTGTTATAATTAATTTATAAAGTAGAGGGAGAATTTTTATGAATGAGATTGTAAAATATCATAATAATTTTAATTCTGTTGCATTAAAAAATTTTAATGGAGTTGAGATTGATTTATTAATGGCAATTTGTAGCAAATTAAAAAATGAAGACATTAATGAAATCAAATTAGAATTTTCTGATTTACGAAGGATGGTAAATTCTAAACATAGAGGTGAATTAAGATTTATTCAAAATCTTGAACAAATGTATAAAAAATTATTGAACTTAAGTATCAGAATTGAAACAGAAGATAAAATTACTAATTTTATATTATTTACTAAATATGAAATTTTGAAAAAACAAAAAATAATTATTATAAAAATTAATGAAGAATTTAAATTTTTATTGAATAAATTGATTAATAATTTTACTCGTTTTGAATTAAATGAATTTATTTCTTTGAAGTCTAATTATAGCAAGGAAATTTATCGTAGATTAAAGCAATTTAAGCATACAGGAATATGGAAAATTAAGATGAATAATTTTAGAGAATTGTTGAATATCCCTGAAAAATATAGAATGTCAGAAATTGATAAGAAAGTTTTAAAAATTTCTATGGAAGAATTAAATAAATATTTTAATAATTTTAAAATTATTAAAATAAAAAAGGGTAGAAAAATAGAATTTCTTGAATTTAAATTTGTTCCAGAAAAAAAATATAATGAAAAGATTGAGAGTAGTGATAGAGAACTATCGTTTCCAGATGAAACTAAAAAAATAGAGACTACTCCAAAAAAGGTATTAAGAGTAGTAGAAGCTTTTCCTGAAGTAAAAAAAGAAAAAAATTTAACTTTAAAAGAACGAATTGAAAAAGAGATAGGGATTCTAAAGAATGATATTCAACGTAATACTTCATTATTAATAGGGTTAATGGAAGATCCTAAAAGAAGCCTTGATAATCCTGTTATAATGACTGTTAGAAAAAACCTGGTTGAAAAAAATTCAAAATTAACAAAACTAGAAGAATTTTACAGTCTTGATGATGACAAGATTGATGAAAATATGAAAGAGAAAATAGAAAATTTATTAAAATCAGGAGCTGAGAGTTAATTTGAAATATATAAATCTACTTTTAAACTATTTTTTTATTTATTTAGGATTAAAAAAAACAATTTGTCAGTCGTGACAGACAAACAAAAAATTTGCTTTTTTTATAAATAGTGTTATACTGAAAATAAAGGATAAATATATTTTAGGGAGGATATTATGAAAAAAATAGCAATTGTAAATAACAAGGGTGGTTGTGGTAAAACAACAACTGTTTTCAATTTGGCACACTATTTTGCAAAACAGGGATTAAAAACTTTGACAGTAGATACGGATCCACAACTTAATCTCTCTACAAATTTTGGAATAAATGTAAATGAATTAAATTTTTCATTAGGAGATTATCTGCTTGAAAGATCGAATGAATTTGAGCCTGAAATGCTAAATGAAAATTTGCATTTAATAAGTGCAGGTCCTGAAGCAGAAAAAGATATGGAAGAATTAAAAAATCAAGGGCCATATTATTATCAACTATTGAATAATTTTTTAGAAAATTTATCAGAAAACTATGATGTTATAATATTTGATACCGCTCCAGCATTTAACGCTTACACAACTTCAGCAATCTATACTTCAAGTGTTTATCCTGTAATATTACCTGGAATAAATGAACTTTTAGGACTTAATGCTACGATTAATTTTACACAAGGATTGGGAAAGGATATTTCAGGAATTATATTGATTAGAAAAGAAAAAACAGCATTGTCAGATCAGATACAGGAACAGCTGCAAGAAGAATATAAGGATTATTTGTTAAAAAATATAATAAGAAAAAATGTAGCTCTATCTGAGTGTATTGTTACACATCAATCAATATTTGATTATTCAAAAAATGCAAATGGAGCAAAAGACTACAGTAACTTAGCAGAAGAAATAATGAAAAAAGAGGGTATAAGATGAGCAAAAAATTTAATTTAGATATTAGTAAAATTAATAGTAAAAAAGTTCCAGCAGTTGCAAAGGTTGAAAGTATTTATAATATAGATTATGAGAAGCTTGATATATCAGGGATAGAAAAAGAAAAACTTATAAAATATGAAAATGATATAACTTTCCATAAAGAAAAGTCAATGGAACATATTTTTAAATATTCAAAAGCAATATTTGAAGCCAATCAAATTTTTGCAAACAAAGGAAATGGATCTTTTGGAAAATGGATAGAAAAATTAGGCGTAGATAGAGATAGTGCAAATGTAGCAATAAGAAAATATTCCTTATACTTAAAATATCAAACTAAGGGACTTGAAGAGCCTGAAAAAGTTTTGACATTATCTAACAGGACTGTAAAAACTTTAACAGGGCAAAAAAAAGATGATTTTAAAGAAACTGAAATTATAGAAGTTATTACATCAGATGACCCAAGTTCAAAATTAAAAGAGATAGTGGAACAGAAAGAAGCGATAAAATTATCCGATGTAGAAGAAAAAAGAATTTTTTTAACAAGAGAAAAAGTAAAAAGACAGCATTTGATAAAAAAGTTAAGAGAAGAAATTAGAGATATTGAGGAACAAATCAACTCTTTAAATTAAAAGTCCTAGGGGCAATGACTTACAGATTAAAAACTCATAGCAGTAGTGATAAGAGCAGTTCTAAAAGACTGCTCTTTTAATATAAAAATAAATTATTTTTACTTTGAATTTTGTCTTCAATCAAAATAACAAATTTTTACTAAATTTTTTCAAATGAAAATGGCAGAAAAATGATTCGGCTTTGCGAAGTGGAACGCTCGCATTACGAACTCATTTTTTTGCCTGAAAAGCCCTCGGCGTTTGAGAGCTCGGCAGTAATTTTTGTAAAAAATGACAGGCGAGCCATTCATTTTTAATGAATGGAGGAGCTTTGCAAAGGGCTTCGCCCTCTTGCATTGCGACTGGCCGATGCAGAAATTGAACAGTCCTAAAACCTCTGATTTGCAAAAAAATTGTAAAGAAGTATAATTAAAATAAATTGAAAAATGGAGACATTTTTTAATAAAAGGGGGAATAAAAATGGCTGAGATTTCAGCAATAAACAACTTTAAGAAATACAATTCTAAATCGGGCAGGAGCAGCATTAACAATGTTGTAAGAGAAGCGTTCCGTGAACTGGAGAAGTTTAAGAATAATGTCAATCAGGAACTGACACAGTTTAACAAAATTCTTGTCAAGGATTTATCTGTCCTTGAACGGCAGTACTATGCTATGATACAGAAGTTGACAGCAGGAGCAGGGATTGTGGTAAGCGTCGTATCGTAGGTGCAGACAGGAAATTTTGAAGCAAAGAATGGAGTGGATTTGACATATATGCTTTCCCTTGAAAAGCGGGAACAGTATTACAAGGAAAATCTTGAGTTCTTGAATGATAAATTTGGCAAAAATGTCCATTGCGTATATGCAGTTATTCATTTTGATGAAAGCACTCCGCACATGCAGTCAATGTGGACTTTTTCAGAAGAGAATAATCAGAAAGACGAGTATACAGTAAGTGATGTTAACACAGCAAAAGTTAAATCAGCTTTAACCAGTGCATTTTTGAGAAGAAATAAGGAGCTTGAGCTAATTGCTGGAACTGATGAGTATAAAAAGGCATTTGAGGAATTTAAGGTTCAGGAGAAGCCCAAAATCATTGAAAGGCAGTTAGCCAAGATGAACAAAAATAAGTCAGATAAAAAGTTTAAATTTGAGAGCGGGACTTCTCCGTTTACTAAAGATTTTTACAGGACTTTCAATGAAGAATTTGTAAATGATTTTATGGTTACAAATCCTTCCATTAATGAGTTAAAAAATAAGGTTAAGGTGTTTTCAAATGAAGATGCGGAAGTTGTAGTCAGAAGGACTGAAAAAGTAAATTCTTCTGAAGATCTTGACAGGACAAAATTCGCTATGGAAAAGGAGAAAAAGGAGCTTGAAAGTAAGATTGGCAGCAATGATTATTCAAAAAATAAGTTTTCTAATATATCCCACAATATTATTTTCCTTGAAAGATTCATTATACTTGATAAATAATGCCATTTATCTTTCTTTTTTTAATATTTGTTGAATAAAAAAAATTCCTTTACAATATAATTGCTAAATTAGTATTAAAAGGCGATTTTCATATATAAGTTCTTATTCTTTTTTAAGATACTCTTCTAGTGTTTAAAATTATCTATTTTCTATATATTGTGTAAATTGTCTAACCTAATAATCTTAGCTATAAATTTATAATAATATTTATCATTGCCAATTGGTTTATTTGGTAAGCTAACAATTAATATAGCCTCATTTATATTACTATTATAATCTGTTATATTATAATAATCAGAATCCGTTACTGATATTTCATTATATTGCTCACCGTTATATTCAAAATTAGCTTTTGTCTTAATCTTTTCTTTATTATCATAATTATATGTTTTTATATATAACTTAAGATTTTTTACTCTAACAATCTCTAAAGAATGATTAACATTACTTACCTGATTTTCAGAGAGATATGGACAAGTGTCCTTAAATATATATGGAAACATATCCTTACAATCTTCTAATACATTTAAAATATCTTTTATGCCAACTGATTCTAGTTTTTTTAAACATTTACTTGTATCAACTAAAAGATTTTCTGATTGGTGTAGTAAAGGTTCTTCTCTAATAATAGTAACTTTTATTTTATCAAATATTTGACATTCCCCATCAATATATCTTAGATCATCTTTAGACAAAGCACCCTGTGTTCCTTGATCATCAGATACTAACCTAACAGATTTCTTTGTTTCTAAATCAATTCCTGCAACACAATACCCTCCATTTTTACAAGATTTTGTTAATATTAAAATTTCTTTCTCCATTATTTATCCTCCTTAAAGATGTATAATTTTAATTTTTGGATTTTCTTTTTTTATTAATTCAGCCAATAGCCTCCTATGACATTGTTTTGCAACTGCTTCACTACACAAAAAACAAATCTTTTTATAATCCTTAAAATTTTTAATAAAATTTTTGTAATCTCCACGTATTTCCATAATTTTATTATACTGTTCTACATAATTTTCCCAAGTTATATTCTTTTCTTTATAACTTTTTAAAAGTTCCTCTGTTGGTGCATATTCTAATAAATGTTTATAATTACATTTACATAATTCAAATAAAAAATATTCTAAATCTTTTCCTTTTGCAAAACCTGATAATTGAGAAGTATTATTTAATCTTATATCAAGTAATATCTCTATTTTATATTTTTTTATAAGTTCAAAAAATTCCTTGGCAGTTTTTTTAGTAAACCCTATAGTATAAATCTCCACTAATTTTTCTTCCTCCTCAATACGATAACCTATTTCAGCATTTTGTTTATTATAAGCTCTTTTAATATACTCTTTTTCACTTAGATCTTCTCCCATTTCAATCAATGATAATTGTCCTTTATTTGGAAAAAATTTTTTTATTAATCTATCTTCTATATCTTTTTGTGTTATAGTGACATTATTAGGTAATAAATGAATTACTCTGTATCCTTTTTCAGAAAATATTTTTGAAATCATTATGGCTCTATGACATATTATAGGGTCTTTTTCAGCACACATCAAAACAATCACATAATTTTTTTCCATAGAATTCTCTAATTTTTTAATTCCTTTTAAAAAATTTTCTGACTTAGAAAATAATTCAAAATCCAAATAACCTTCTTTTGAATAATATTTTTTATCACTTTGCCTTGCTCCAAATTCTAAAAAATAATTTCTATAATATATTCTATTTTGTTTTAACTTTTTCTTTAAATTTTCTTTATTATATTCCAAATGGTATTGTGAATAAGGATTACTACGAACATCTATAACAACAGATATTTCATATTTTTTTAATATTTGTATAAAATCATCTATTACAAATCCCGAATAACCTATAGTGTATATTGTGTTAATCATTATTATATACAATCATATTTAAAAATTTCAATTTTAAATATTCATGATACTATCCCTTCTTTTTATTTATATTATTTAGATTTATTTTTCTAAACAGAAAAATAATATACATTTGTTCTTCCGATTAAACCATATTCACACATAGAATTAAGTTTATTTACAATATATTCTTTTAAATTTTCTATCGAAGTTTTTATTCTTTTTCTTACTTTATTTAATATATCTTCGATAGTAAATTTTCCTTGTTGTTCTAAAATAACATCTGCTACTACAAAACTCAATTCTTCATTTTTTAAACTTGTCATTTTTTATTCATCCTTTTCTTTTAATTTGTTTTTTATAATTTCATTTACTTCATCTGCTAAATATTTTCCAAAACTTTTTAAAAATCTTTCTTTAAAAGATTTATTCAATGAATCATTTTCTTTTAATTTTAAATAAATATAGAAATATGGATAATTACTTCTTTCTACATCTAAAATAGATTTAATATTAGAAAATTCAGAAAGACTAAAAGTTTCATCAAAATTGTAAATTATAGGTTCTAAATCTAATCCTGTTTTCAATTTTTTAGAAACAATAAAAAAACTTTCGATTTTAGAATTATACTCTTTTTCTATAAATTTGTCCATAATATTTTTTATATCTATTTTTTCATCAAAAACAGAATCTAAATAAGCAAAAATGACATGCATTTTTCGATTTTTATAATTTAAATGATATTTTTCATTAATTTTCTGATACTGTTTGCTCATTTCTATACAAGTAAGATCTAAATTTTGTTCAAAAGTCTTACTAAATTTATGAAAATCATTATTATTTTTAATAATAGACCAATAATTTTTCTTATTAGATAAAAATTCTTCTAACATATATGAAAGTGGCTCTTTTTTATCAAAATGGTCGTTAAAATAGTACTTTTTCAAAACAGTTATAAGCCAATTATCATCCCATTGTATTAAAACATCAAAATACTCATTATTAGAATATGCAAATTTAATAGCTCTCCAAAGACCAGATATATCATCTGGTAAAACTTTATTTTCTTCTTCAATTGAATTACCATCTTTTAAAGAAAGATAGTCTTTTATTATTAGTTCAATACAATTTTGTAAAATTGCATCTGTTTTTGAAACACGATGATGATTTATTATATTTTTATATAAATACCATCTTTTCCAAAAAAAATCTTCAATTGTGTTTATTGTCTTAAAGTTGTAGATAACTTCTAACTTTTTATCATTTTTTATTTTAACATCATCAAATTTGCAAGATGAAATTAATCTGTTATACTCTATTTTTCCATTACTTATACCAGAATTTGCAATATCTCTGTTTACATAATCCAATCTATCGCCATCAATTGTTCCTGCAACAATATTATGCAATGGTTTTAAGACATTTTCTTCTTTAAAAATTAATTTAGTCAATTCAATCACTATAATTTTAAAATATTTCTCAGAAAAATTTAATTTGTTATATGATAAATTTTCTGAAAATAGCATTTGACTAAAAAGTTTATCTATCATTTTCATTCCCATTTTTTCATGTAATTGGAAATCATTATTTCTTTCATTATAACTTCCTATAATCTCTATATATTCTTTCTCTCGTTTTGTCAACTCAGACTCATTTTCTTTTTTCTTCAACATTTGATAAATTTTATTCATAGAATTTTCTGTAATATGGCTAAATGGTGGATGACCAATGTCATGAAGTAATCCACAAAATCTTATAGATTGAAAAATGATAAGATACAAAAATTTTTGTTTTTCTTTTAAGTTACTTGGAATACTTCTATTATAAAATATATTGTCTATATCATATTGTTCAAAATTTTTTAATGACCGACCATTATTTGCTAGATTGTCATCTCCAATAATTGGTCTGTACTTATCAGCATTATCTAATATTTTTTCTGTAACGATTTTGTTAATTATTACTTTTTCAATTTCATCAAATAATTGTTTTATAATTTCAGGTGATGTATTACAAATTGCATTATAAAAAATATCTCCACATAATTTCATTGTCCCTATGGAATGTTCAAATCTTTTTGTCCGATTACTTGGAAAAGTTAAATATGCTGTTGAATTTTGTGAAATATGATGTAATCTATTAAATAACTTAGTTGAAATAATTTCTTTTTCATATTCACTTAATAAAACTGTTTCATGATTTGTATCAGCAATATAAATTTGTTTAGTCTGCAAATCAAAATTCTCCTTTCACAATATATTTATAATCATTTGTAAAAACTGATAATTTAATACAGCTTTCTTTCTATAGTTAATTTCTTACGCTTTTTTGACATAATAAAAAAATTTTCACAAGCTTTGATTAATTCAGTATTTATAAAATTTAAGTTTTACAAATTACTACAATACATTATAATTATCTATGTTTATTATACCCTAATTTTTTTAAATACAAAACAAAATTTTTGAATAAATGAAATTGTATAGATGTCAAACATTTGTTACAAAAATATATTAAAAAAAATATTTTTTTCCTAATGTATCTTTAACCTGATGTTTTGATATACACTTAAAACTATACTGAATTTAAGCGTATAATAAGCAAAATGATGTATACTAAATTAAAATATATTTTAGTAGACATTTTTGTAAAGGAGTTGTCTAAATGAAATTTGGATATGCAAGAGTAAGCACGGCAAAGCAGGATTTGACAAGGCAGATAGCATCGCTTGAAAATGCTGGCTGTGATGAAGTTTATTGTGATATACAGAGCGGAAAAAATATGAAAAGGGCTGAACTGCAGAAAATTTTATCAAAAATTCGGGAAAACGATACGTTTGTTGTCACAGACATTGACAGGCTTGGACGTAATTTTACAGAAGTTACTGAGCTTTATACAAAGCTTAAGGATATGAAAGTTAATATTGCTGTAATCAACCAGGAACTTTTAAATCATAATGTGAATGACAAAAAAGATGAAATTGTAAATGTTGTTGTAATTCCTCTTCTAATATATTTAGCTGAAAGGGAACGAAGCATTTTAATTGAAAGAATAAATGACGGAATTAAAAATATGCCGCTTGGAAAATCTGGGAAAAGATATAGCAGGAAAACTGGAAATGTAATTGGACGGCCAGTTAAAGTCTTAAATCTTTCAAAAGAGGAGCAGGATATGCTGAAGCGGGTAAGGAACAAGGAAATAAGTGTAAAAAGTTTTTGCAGGTTTATGCAGATAAGCAGATCCTCGTATTATAAATATTACAGAAACAGTTATCTTGATTAAAAACTAAAGATAGGTGGGAATTTCAATTATGACTGATGAATTTTTTGAAGATGAAAATGTAGATGATGGGGAAAATAATCTTGAATATGATAGAGATATTTTTGACATTGAAATTGAATTTGATGATGGAGTTGTTAAGAGAATTGAACGAACTGAAACAACTAGAGAGTTTGAAAAATTGATTGAAAATGAGGAATAATTATTAAAACTGAATAACAATTTTTGAATTTTTATGGTTAAAATTATTACCCTAAATTGTAAATTTTTTTTGCAAAATATCGTAAAATAAAAAGCATAATTATGTAAAAAAAGGAGAATTTTTAGCTCTCTTTTTTTGTTATTTTTAAAAAAATTGAAATTATTTTTTGCTGTTTTGTACAAAAATTGATTTAAAAAATGTTATATTTAAAGTTCAATAATACATAAAAATTTATCTTTAAAAATTCTCTTTATGAAGATTTTTTTGCACAAAATTTGTAGAAATTTATGCAAAATATGATCTTTAAATTTGAGAATTGTAACTTTATTTTCACGAATGAAATGAGTTTTTGAGTGCAAACGAAAGTCATTTTTTCAAAATTTTATGTGCTGAAAAAATCACGATAAGTTTCTAAAATTTTTTAATTTTCGAGAAACTTGTAAGCGTGCTTTCCAAAATTTGAATTTTCGGAAAGTTTATTGGGAAAAATTTTTATAAAAAAAAACTTGATTTTTTGAAAAAAATGGGGTAACATTTGATTAGCGTAGAAAATGAGAGCCCAGTTTTTGGAGGTGGATGGGCAGTTTAAGAAATTTCACTTCAACTCATTTTAAAATATTAAAAAAAAATTTAATTGAATAAAAAATAAAATATTTGAGCTTATGTACAGATTATTGGGAGTTTTCTTCTAAAAAGTTTGCACAAGCTCTTTTTTTGATTAAAAAAATATATTAGAAAAATCAGGATAAAATTTCTTGAAATTATAAAATAAAATTGATGATGATAAAAATTAAAGTTCATATTGCGTCATATTAAGCCCGTAGCGTTTGTTAAATCGTTTTTTGGTATAAAACTTTGCCTGATGCAAAAATTTTCGTTATGAGGCTAATATGGGCTTATTTTAGTTCTATATTATAAATTAGATTTTTAACTGAAAAATAATTCTTGACTTTATAATACACATCGTATATAATGTGTGTAAGATATTTTTTCTTTGTTGTTTTTCAATTATATAAACTGAAAAATTAATGTGAATTTATTTATGAATGAAAGAAAGAAATTAAAAAAGCAAATAAAAAAACTAAGAAGAAGATAAAAATGAAAATGATGAACAAATAAAAGAAAAGAAGGATAGAAATTATGAAAATTAAAAATGGAGTTATAAACAAAAACAACTATTTAAGAAAAAATATCTCAATAAATTCGGATGACTTTTATGTTCTAAGCAGTTTTGCAAAAAAAGTCGGTATTAGTTTTTCAGAGTTAGTTAGAAAAGCAACAATGAAATATGTTGAGGAACAGGAAAAATTGGATTTATCTGATTTCCTGCGTGCTAATTATCCCTTTGCTTCAGATGAAGAGGAGGCTGAACTTACTGAAATTTTGAAAACTCTTGATCTGGAAGAACCGGGAAAGGAGTTAAGCCTTGAAGACATCATATAGAATTACTTATACAACTGATGTTGAGAAGTTTATAAAAAAGAATAAAGATATAGGCTTAAAATTTTTCAAAGCCTTTAAAGAACTTTCTAAAAATTCTAATTTAAGAGTTTCATCTTTTGATATTGTAGCTATGCAAGGATACAAGAATGTATATAGACTTAGGATAGGACAATACAGAGCTGTTTTTTTGGTAGAAAAAGAAATTAAAGTTCTAAAAGTTGTGAAAATAGAAAGTAGAGGCGGTATTTATAAAAATAAAAAAGAGAGGTTTTAATACCTCTTTTTTATATTGAAGTGTCCCAAAAATGCAAATATTTGGCATTTTTGAACTTCTTATATCACATATTTCCTGAACCAGTTCTCAAAATGTTCCATGCTGTTAAAAGCAAACTCCTGTTCGTAAAAATCATCAACATTCTGAATTTTAACCACTACCATTCCATTCTTCTGTTCATTTATTGACTTTATTGTCAAGGTATTGAACATTCTAGTTATTCCATCCATCATTCTAACTTTTCTGTGAATGAAAAAATCAGCAGGTGTTTTAATTTCTTTTCTGTTTTTTGTTTTAGAAGTTTCTTTAGCTTGATATTTTTCTTTGGAAAAAGTAAATTCAAATCCTGAAACACTTGGACGTCCTCTTGATTTCTTGCTGTATATTTTTTTGACTTTCAATTTAAACTTATCTCCAAGTTCTTTTTGTATTGGCTTTAAAACCCAGACATCAATATCACACATTCGATAATTTACAGGAACATCCATTATTCTTTTAAAATCTTCAAGTGATATGTTCCATTTTCCAGTGGACTTAAACTGCTTCATCCTTCGATAAAATTCTTTCGCATAACTTGATTTTAGACTGATAAACTCTTTTAATTCAAATGCTGTAAAAGTAACATTCAATTCATTTAGAACCCAGGCAAATTCTTTATTAACTGCTATATCAACTGTCTTTTCGTCCACATCAACTGAATATCGAGTAAACAGCACAAACTTTATAAAGCGTCTTTCATCTCCAACTTTCAGCTTAATACTAATCAACTTATCATAAGTGCTTTCAAGATCCTTTACAAAAGTTGCTGATGTATTGTCAGAATAGTTAATGAGTTTTTTCAGTTTATCAAACTGAAAAGTTATTTCCTCTTCACCTTTTTCTTTCATTCTGCTGCAAATTGCCATCAAAATATCAAGTTCATTGGCATTAAAATTGCGAAGACTTATGTTATTAAAATTATTATTATATTTTACAACTTCATTCATAAAAACCTCCTTTTTTCTTATTATACCATTAATCAAAAATAATAACAAGTGCTTGTTTAAACTCTACTGAAAACCTAGTTTTTATTTACTGATTTTCTAGTTTTAAATCTACTGATTTACTTGTCTTTATTTACTGAAAAGCTTGTTTTTTAACTTATTTAAAAGGCAGTAATTATACATGTTTGCAAGTACCTAAAAAGGTATATAAAAAGATAATATATAAAAATGGTATAATAAAAAGGAACTAATTTAGGAAATTAAATAAATATTTTTCTAAAATTTATTGGGTAAAAAGTTGTTTTAAAAATTCAAACTATATGTAATATAGAAAAAAAATAACCGCTGTCTTTTACAACAACGATTATTTAAAAATAGTTTTAAATTTTTAAAGATTCATAAAGATAAACAAAAATATTCCGTATAATAAATACTCTAAATATTTAATCTTTTTTTTTTCTATCAATGAAAATAATGATGCCTATAAAAATAAGAAATAAAAAATTTATTTTAATATAAATATTTAATAAAATATGATTATGGTATTCATTATTGTATATTTGAAAACATATATTAGTTAAAATAAAAATTTCTAAATATTTCATAATTCACCTCATCAAACTGATATAAATCTAAATGTATATATCTCAAACAAAATAATAATATTTAATATAAAAAATAAATACAATAACAACTTTGAAATTATTAATTTTAATAAATTTTTTAAATTTTTATTTTTTAAATTTTTACTTAAAAATTCATCTAACATTTTTTTAAATACCCAAAACAAAAAATAAAAAACTGTATTTATAAATTTTATTATTAGCCACAATATTATGTTTGTTCCAAAATCAAAATTACGATTTAATACTGAATTAGAATTAATCCAAAATGTAATATCTATAAGCAAAAATATTCGTAAATAATTGTACTCAATAACTTTCTTCATCTATTTAACTCCTAGAATACTTTTTATTTTATTAACTTGCTCATTTCCTGTTAATTTTTTTATACCAGACATATTTTTTTCTAAATTTTCCAATTGTGTGAGACTCAAATTATTATTATGGTAACTTGCTGCCTTTTTGTATATATCATAATTATCTACTATACTTTTTCCAAGAGAACGATTAGCCAGTCGCTGCCTTTGATCATAGAGAGAAGGCATATTATTATAACTTACTTTATTATTTGTAGGATCTTGTGGAGAAGTTCCATATAATGTCCAAAATTTAACATCTGTATCAAGATGTTTTAAACCGTCTCCACTTCCCTTTATTTTATCCCACAAATTAATTGATTTATTTTTTGTCATTATAGTAGCAAGATACGAATATGTATTATATGTTGCTTGATTAACAGGGTCTCCTTTTAATTGTTTTAAATTTTTTGTAGTAATAAGTTCATATCCATCATCCTGTACAAATTTTCTATTTAAATTAGTAAAATTCATATGAATTTCTCCATTTACTATTTTTAAATTATGATAAAGTGCTTCAGTTTCTGGTAATTCTTTTAATATCATTTCTTTATTATTATCTTGTACA
The DNA here is from genome assembly GCF_013394865.1 of Leptotrichia sp. oral taxon 417. Taxonomy (NCBI): domain Bacteria; kingdom Fusobacteriati; phylum Fusobacteriota; class Fusobacteriia; order Fusobacteriales; family Leptotrichiaceae; genus Leptotrichia; species Leptotrichia sp. oral taxon 417. Next base: position 14,549 of record NZ_JABXYV010000004.1, read on the forward strand.
ATTTTTATATAGGTATTTCCTGATTTTTTAAAAGTACCGATTATTTTTTTTACTCTTAAAGTATTTTTAGCTAAACCAAAATAATAATTCATTTTTTCTCTGTATTCTACATTTTTTACATTAAAATAATCATTCCAATTAACAGATGTTCCAAAAATACTTGTTAATTGTTGGTCTACATATTTTCTTGCTTCATCCCCGCTCATATTAAATTTATAAGACAATCCTGGAATAATACTAGTCGACCCAACATCTGCAAATTCATTTGCTTTATCTCCCACATTCTCACCAAAATCAACATTAGAATAATCTTTCCCATCCGAATGAATACTAATAGGTGTATTGTCATCCTTGTATTTTTCAACAAAATATTCGTTTGAAGCTCTTCCTGTACTTTCAAGCCCTTTTTCATCTGTTCCTGTCTTTCTCTGTCTGCCTTCAACTTTTCCTATTACGTGGCTTCCCTCTTCAACTATTGTTCCGATAAGTCCAGCCTTTGTTGCATTCTTCGGATCTTCTCCATTGATTATTATTGTCTTGATTTTCTTTCCATTCTCATCACGTACATAAGCCGTTCCTGTTTTTGGCTTGTCATTTTCATCTAATAATTGTGGAGAGTTTTTAGGATCTGAGAATATGATGTTTATATCGTATCCTAAATCTTTATAGGCATCCTTAAAAACATCTGCTATTTCAGTGCCTACTGTCTTGCCTATTAATCTTTGGCTCGTTATGTTGTCAATAGTTTTACTCAACCTTACTTCTGATAACTGTCCAAAGAAGTTTCTATTGTCGTCTCCCATATCGTGAATTGATTTATCAATTGCCCACTTTATATCACTTATTTCCTCTTTGGCTTTCCCAATATCCTCTTTCAGTTTACCAGGATTAGTAGCATACTCAATAGTCTGGCTCTCAACATTGATTTTAGTCGAATATTGTTTATCTTTCGTAACTTCATTTGCTCTTGTAATATCCCTATTTATTGGACTTCCCTCAGCTCCTGCTATCTCAACATCTCCGACTACTGTATTTCTTGTGATTCCTTGCTTGTCCCTGCTGTCCTGATTAAATCCAACATTTGTAATTTTTGGTTCTTCTGTTGAAATTCCAAGCGATCCGCCTGTTGTCTTCATCGTGTCGTGATTCTGAATATCTTTTCCAACATAGGTGTCAATCTTGAATGTGGAGTTTCCTTCCTTGCCAACTACAGCTCCTGTATTTTCAAGCGTTCCTACGTGAAGATTACTTCCTTCTCCGATAATGAATGTGCTTTGGTTGTCTACGAATGCTCTATCTCCATTAGTTCTGCTTCCATTTATGTTTACAGAGCTTGGTACTCCATTTGCACTTATTCCAAGACTCATTCCGCTTGAACTTCCAGTTGTTGTGCTTGTATTCTGTCTGCTTTCTACAACCAGTTTACCGATATTACCTGTAACTTTTCCACCTTCCTGATTAAAGCCATTTAATACCATTGAACCTGTGTTGTTGTGAACTTCATTTACATTCTTGAAGTTTCCGTTTGCATAGACAGTTTCAACTGTATTCTGGTTACTTTGACTAGCTGAAATGCTTCCGCCGTTTCCAGTAGTCTGCAATTTGTGTCCATAGCCAATTGTAGCACCTGCATTTATTCCCCTGCTTGAACTGCTTGATGTATAACTGTTATGAAGTTCCACAGCTTCCTTCTGAATGTTTGCCACATTATTGTAGATGAATGTTCCACCCTGAGCCTGTGTTCCCTGATGAGTTATGTTATTTACATTATTATACGTAATACTTGAATTTTCATCAGCAGGTTTCATAGTTGTCACAACAGCACTTTCTGTGTGTGAATTTGAAGTACTCTTAGATTTAGAGATTCCAGCATTTACTCCAATATTGGCATAAAAATTATTGTTGGCTGAAGCATTTTTTACTCCTTGTTTTCCAACACTTCCATTAGTATCATAGTTTATCTGTCTTGTCCCCTGATTGTCTGCGAGCCCCTTAATTGTCCCAGTTGCGGCATTTACCGCTTCCATAGCTCCGCCTGCAGTATCGCCATTCTTAATCTGACTTACAGCTTGGCCAACCTGTTTTGCCCTGTCCAATGCTGGGCTGTTTATTCCCGCTGATATTGTGAAGCCGCTGCTCTTGCTTGAAGTATGTACATCTCTTGTATCAATTCTTGCACCATATTTTACATCGCCATTATTAATTTGAATATTTCCATACTCAAAATTTGTTGCCGTAATTTCCGTTCCGTTATTCAGTACACTTCCATCGCCAATTCTTAAATTTGATTTGGCATTTATTGTATCTTTTTCATCATAGGTGCTGCTTGACTTTCCATAATTTAATGAAGCCGTTCCGTGACTAATTCCTGCACTAAATCCTCTGGATGTATTTTTTTCATAAAAACTGTTGTGCAGCTCTCTCGAATCTGTTGTCAATTTTCCGCCAACAAAGGTATTTTCACCTAAATCAATATTACTTCCGATTCCTGTCAAGTTTCCTTCAATTCTTGCTCCGCTAAGCTGTAAATTTCCTGTGACATTTTCTTCTTCGTGGTTATTGAAATAACTGCTGTCAGAACTCATAAATCCTTTGTTTGTTCTCTTTGATTCACTTTCATAGACATTTACAACTGATTCTACATTTACTTTTCCAATTTGTAAATTTCTTGTATCTCCACCTGCAAAAGTTGAACCTACTAAGTTCATATCTCCAATTCTTCCTGATGTTGCATCTGCAACTATTCCAGCACCTAAATGCGTTGTCTGGCTATATCTTCCAAAATTATCTTCAGAATATCCATTTCTGTCTTCTCCACTTAATTTCAAGGCATCAGCATTTAGCTTATTGACATCCCAGATCATATTCTTTGTTGACAGGATTCCACCAGTTGTAGTGTATTCATTAGCCTTTATATAAGTTGTCCCATTTGAAGATATTTCTCCAAGTGAAGCGATTTCATCATGCCAGCTGCTGTCATATCTTCCGTTATCATATCCTATTCGTCTTTTTGTTGTATCGTTTACTACTTTTCCGTTTTCAGAAATTAGTGCCACAACTTCATTTCCCTTTATTTTTCCACCGATGTTTTCAATATTTCCAACTGCATTTATATAAGTCTGATCTCCTGAAATTTCTGAAAGCAGATTATTAGTTGTTTCATTTCTCACAGTATTTGCTTCAACATAGGTAACTCCACCATTACCCCATTTTGTCCCGTCATTCACAAAATCCTTAGTCTTGACATAAGTTCCATTTATTCCACCAATTCTATTTCTAGTGTCATCGCTTATGCTTTCCCTAGTTCTGCTTGATAAGTAAATTTGCGGTGTCAAAACACTGATTCCATTCACTTCCTTTGAAACATACCAGATAATGTCTTCATTCAGGGCATTTATCTGATCCTGAGTCAATGCCTGACCGACAACAAGACCAAGCCTTGCTTTTTCATCAGCCGCATTATCCATCATTGACTGAATCAATTCCTGATTAGACTTTCCATTTAAAAAACTTGTTCCAAGCTTTTCATTTAAAGCTCTTGTTAGCAATTGATTTTCATAAAAAGCATCCCCTAATCTTTTACTTCTGTCCCAAATTTCCGAATACCCAACTCTTGAAGTGAAGTAGTCGCTTCCATAATATTGACCTAGACTTATGTATTTTGAACGAGTTTCTAGAAGATATTTTGAAGATGGACTCATATTCATCGTAAACATTGCACTGCTTAATAGCGGGTTTACATCAATTGTTCCAGTTTTTTTAATATTTTGAATAACTGAATTATTCCCTGAAATTTGTATTGCCCTGTCAAAGCTATTATTGCTGCTGCCATTAACTTTTGAATTACCGTTAAAGATACTGTTAAATTTATCGACTGCTCCATTTGCAGAAATTCCAACCTGTCCATTATTTGAACTTGTTCCTTTGTTTATCCCAAATGAACTTGATGAAATTAGTGTTTTTCCTATTGCACCACCATTTTCATATTCTTTTCCATTTCCATATTCATTTGGATTTTTAATAATATTCGGAGCATTCACATTTACAACTGAACCTTCAATAATCGAGGGCTGACCTGCTGCATATCCTACCAAGAAATTTTTTGTGTCCATTTTTCTATCATGAAAAATTGTCATATCATAACCATGACTTCTTTTTTCAACATTTATTTCATACAGATCATAACCTTTTTTCAATTTTATTGGTGTTGAAGTATCTATTGTTACAGAATTTTCAAAATTAGCCGCATTTATATTAACTAATCCGCCACCTGAAATTAAACTGTCCTTATTTTTAACATTTCCTGAATTAATTATGATATTTCCAGAAGCAATCATTTTCCCATATTCAGTATTCGCATTACTTTTTAATTTTTCAGTCAATTCTTCGGTTGGAAATAGTGCACTTCCAGTTTTAAAAGTGTCATCATTTCCTAAATCCTGTCCTAATTTACTTCTCAAAAAATCTTCATGTTTAGTAAGTAAATATGTTTTCAATCTCGAATTCTTATTTTTTGCAACAAATTTTTCAAATTCAGCTTTCTGATCATCTATCGCATCTTTGTAATGCCCATGTCCCCAATCATATCCATCATCAATTGCCCATTCATTCTTGATTTCCTGTTCAGTTAATTTTATTCCATCCCAAGTTTCATAATACTTCTCATAATTTCCTAAACCAGTAACTCTTCCAATATTCTGAAAATCATTTGAAGTAACAAAAATATCTCCAGTTGACTGAACAGTTCCAACATTATTAGTGATTTTAGAAGCATTCAGATCCATATTCCCGCCAAGAATCTCACCTTCATCATTCAAAATTTCAGAACCTTTGATTATCAGAGCATTTCCACCATAAATACTTTTATCTTTATTATTCAAGACCTTACTTTTAGCATTCATCTCAAGATAATTGTCAAAAGCGATCAAATCATTGTTAGTAATGCTGTTTCCATTAATTTTACCATCATTTCCAGTAATCATATTGTTGTTTACAACATTCCCACGGCCATCAATAATCACAGCATTTGAAGCCAGTTCCTTATTATTTGTAAAATCATTAGAACTTATTTTAATAAGCCCCGCCCCTGTCGTATTTCCATTGTTTGTAATGTTGTTTCCTGAAATTTCAAGCAAGCTTTCTCCATGCAAATTTCCAACCAGATTTAGATCCTGGTCAGTTGTAAGAACCGTCTTATTCCCTTTTATTGTTCCAGTATTATCAAATTTTTTCGCATTTTGCATAGAAATTTCTCCAGACAAAATCTCTCCAATATTTGTAATACTCGAATTATTTAGCAGTATTTTACCATTTGAAGCCATTTTCCCTGAATTTAAAACTGTCGCATTATTTGAATTTATGCTGTTTACTGCCAGCATTTCTTTTATATTTGTTAAAGTATTTGTCGTTAAATCAATGTCATTTGCTGAAGAAATACTTCCATTATTTTTAGTGTCATTAACTCTTGCCCTAATGTTATTAGCCGATATTTTACCGCTATTTGTGAATTCCAAACCAGTTATATCAAGATTTTTGCCTTCAATATTTCCGTTGTTAATCATCGAATCCGAAGTTGTAATATTCCCATTTGTCGCCAGAACTCCTGAATTTTCAAGTCTTTGCGATGTAACATCACTTCCTGCTGCAATTTTTCCAATATTTTTAACATTCTTAACATCCAATGTTCCATTAGTCAAAATTTTTCCAGAATTATTAACATTACTACCTGAAATTTTCCCAACTGCTGTAATATCTTTAGTATTTTCAATATCCGCCGTCTTCAAATCATTTCCAACTTCAACTTTTCCATCGTTTTTCAAATTATCAGTTTTAAGATTTTTAGAATACATGCTTCCTGAATTTTGGGTATCTTTTCCTGAAATATCCTCATTTACAGCAATCTTTCCAGTATTTCTAATATTTTTTGAAACAGTCAGACTTTTTCCTGATTCTAAATCCCCACCATTTTCAAGTTCTCCTGAAACTGTAATTTTTCTGTTTGCCCTAACTTTTCCTGAAGTTTTTAAATCATTTCCTGATATTGATCCTACAGCCTGAATTTCTCCTGTATTTTTAATATTTCTAGCTTTTACATTCTCATTTGAAGAAATTTTACCATCATTATCCAAATCTTCAGATTCAAAATTTTTAGAAATAATTTTTCCTTTTGAAACCACATTTTTACCAGAAAAATCACCATTTGTCGCTATCTCTTTAGTGTTTCTTACATTTCCTGAAACCTTTATATCTTCTACAGCTTCCAAATCCCCATCATTTTCAAGCTTCCCTGAAACTGTAACTTTTCTATTAGATTTTATGCTTCCTGAAGTTTTCAAATCTTTTGTGGAAATATTTCCAGCAGATGCTATTTTACCAGTATTCGTAACATTTTTAGCCCGAAGATCTTCATTTGTAAAAATTTCTCCATCATTTTTAAGGTCATTCACTCTTAAATTTTTAGAAACTATTTTCCCGCTTGAAACAGCATCTTTTCCTGATAAATTTCCGCCAGCATAAATTTTACCGCTATTTTTAATGTTACTTGAAACCGTAATATCTTTAGCACTCTGTAAAGTCCCGTCATTATTCAAGTCACCTGAAATATCAAGAGCTTCATTTGTTCTAATGCTTCCACTTGAAACCATACTGTCGCTTGATATTTTTCCGACGGCTGAAATTTCTCCAGTATTTTTGAAATATTTTGTTTTCAAATCCGCATTAGTAAAGATTTTTCCATCATTCTGCAAATTACTTGTTGTAAAATTATTTGCAATAATTATACCTGATGAAACTGCATTTTTACTTGACAAATCTCCATTAGTTGAAATATTTCCAAAATTTAAAATATCATTTTTTACAGTTATTTTATCTACAGAAGTCAAGTTACCTGAATTATTTAACTTCCCGTCAATCCCTGTACTTCTAGAAACTTGAATGCTGCCACTGTTTTCCAAGTTTTTAACATTCAAATTCCCACCTGTATTAACAGCTGCCAAAACATTTTTAAAATCATCAGCCTTAAAATTCCCAGCAACATTAATATCGCCTGTATTTAAAAGACTTCCTGTATTAAAATTCCCTTCAGAATATATTTTAGAGTTATTTTGAGTATTCCCATTTAAATTAATATCCCCGGCTGCCTGTGTTTCTCCATTTAGCTTAATGTTTTTAGCATTGATATTAATCCCTTTATCAGAACTGGCAAGTTCAGCCTGATTGTACTCTGTACCATTAATTTCAATACCGTTCCCTTTAATTTTTGCAACATTTATTTTCCCATCTGCTGTAATTTCAAGTTTTTTATCTCTTGAGTAAACAATTCCTCTTGAGTTTACTCCTGCACCCTTATCAGTACTGATTATGCTGATCTGCCCTGCATACATCGAACCCAGTTTGCTCGCATCAATTGCAACAGAATTTATTCCATGCTTTGAAGTAACTGCACCATTTTTATCAACTGTATTTTCTCCAAGAGTTACATCAACCTTGTTTCCAACAAGGCTTCCCTGCAATTCAAGAGCTTTTGCAATTACATTGACATAATCCGTAGTCGATGCGTCAAACCCATTTGAGCCTATTACAACTCTTCCCTTTTCAACATCAATTCCTACGAAGTCCCCATTCTGAAGCTTTACTCTTCCTGTAGTCGGAACAAAATTTCTAATATTAATAGTTCCCGCACCATTTAAGTAAATACCATTTTCATTACTCAAAATCACATTTACCTTCTGACGGCTCAAAGCTTCCAGATACCCTTCAATATCTGAACGGTTAGACCCGTTTACCTGAAGGATTATCAAGTTTGCAGCCTGGTTGGCAGCCAAATTCGGATTAGCATTAATAATCCCGGCAAGATGGCTACGCCCAATGTTATCAGCATTATTAAGCACTTGCCCTTCATGACCGACATTGTAGTCAAGAAACTCGTTAATACTTATTCCACGACCATTCGGAGTAGAAATATTAACGATTGGAGTTCCATTTCGTGACATATCAAGCTTTGTATTATATCTTGAATTAGGGTCAACCTGAAGTCCGTCAGCAAGAATGTTGAAGCTGAACACGTTTAGAAGAAGTGTCACAGTCAGCTTACGCAGTATCTTGTTTTTTTCTTTCATCCATTCATCTCCTTTCGATATTTTTACTCATTAGAAAGTTCATTGAAGATTTATTTTATTTTTTATTATTTTAACATTAATTATATGCAAATGTAAATACTAATTTTAATAAATGAGTTTTTTTCAGAAAATTATTTTAATTTTTATTTAACTAAACAAATTTTATTTAAATTTATAAAATTAAGAATTTTATTCCCTTTTATTTATACCCTTTTTATATATATCTTTTAATTATACATATACTTTTAGAACATTTTTTGAAAAAAATTGATGTGCTTCTAACTATGATAAATATTAGGGTTGATTATTATTGAAAAAATTGTTTTTTATGAATAAAAAGGTCTTTTTGGGAAAATAAAAGGGGCAAAAGGGGAGAATAAAAAGGACATTTTGGGAATTTAAAAGGTCAAAAAGGGAAATTAAAAAGGACGTTTTGGGAGAATAAAAAGGGCAAAAATATTGAAATGTCCGTTTTAATATGGTAAAATAACTATAGAAAATAAATAAAAATGGGAGGACAATTATGGCAAATGAAATTGTTAAGTTTAACAATCAGTTTAATAATGTTGCTCTGAAAGGATTTACAAGTCAGGAACTGAATTTATTAATTACCATTGCTTCCAAACTAAAGGAAAAAAAGGGGGAAAAAGTTACTTTTGATTTCTTTGACTTGAAAAAATATATCAAGCTGAATAAAAATGAAACGACAAAAGAGTTTATAAAAAATGTAATGAACGTCAACAAGAAATTATTAAAAATAAATTTTACATTTTACAATCGGAATAAAATAATCCAATTTGCCTTATTCAAGTCTTTTGTAATTGATACTGATCTTCAGACTTTGGAAGTTTCTGTCAATGATGAATTTCTATTTTTGTTAAATGAATTGACTTCAAACTTTACACGTTTTGAACTAGAAGAATTTGTAAAATTCAAGTCCACTTATACAAAAGAATTTTATCGCAGAATGAAGCAATTTAGACACACTGGAGTCTGGAAAATTTCCATAGATGATTTTAACAGACTTCTAGGAATTTCTGAAAGCTATAAAATATCAGATATTGACAAAAGAGTTTTTCAGCCCATTTTAAATGAACTGGGAGAAAAATATAACTTAAAAATAATAAAAAAATATTCAAAGAAAACAGGACGTGGGAGAAGCAGTGTCAGTGGATTTGAATTTCATTTTAAAAAAGAGAACAGGCAAGTTGCTGAACAGGAAAATCTTGAAGGAATTAAGCAGGCAGGATTTGACATAGAGAAAATTAGAGAGCATAAAATAAAGGAAAAAATACAGAAAGAAGAAAAAAATAGGATAAATAAAGCATCTGATTTTTATTTATACAGAAAAGTTAAGATGTACGACAGTTTTTATGAACAGTACAACTATCTTGAAATTTTGGCATTCAATCAAAAAAATGATAAACTGAACGTAAAAATCAGAAATGTAGATGATGGCTATGTTCAGGACTTTACTTTTGACAGTTTCAAAAATTTTGAAAACTGGTTTAAAAAATACGCCATCTAATTTATTTAAAAATATCATCTAAAAAGCCCATATAACATCCATACAGCTCAAAAAATCAATTTTTGGTATAAAACTATGCCTTAAATGAAAATTTTGGCTTGTAGGGGTTATATGGGTGAATTTGATATAACTAAAATTTTTGTATTAATTATTTGGATGTATAAAAATGAGAGAAAAAATAACCGATGTCTTTTACAACAACGGTCATTTTGAAGTTTTAGTTTATTTTAAAGGAACTAAAATATTTTTAGAAGTTTCATTATCTTCGTTTGTTGAAGATTTTTTTAATTCCTTTAATGCTTCTGAACCAATTATATTAGATTGACTGAAATCTAATGTTTTTTCTAAATTTTCATCAATTTTATCAGCAACAACTTGTCTTGATGAACTTTTTAACTTAATTACTTCATTATTTTTAGCAACTGCATTTAAGCAGCAGATTGTAACTATAGTTCCTAATAATAATTTTTTCATTATACTTTCTCTTTCCATTTAAGAATTATTCAATAATCCTTGAAAAAATTTAATAAATTATTCAAATTTACCATCAATACAATGATGAGTAAATTCATTTTTTTCCTTGATTTTTTTACCAACTTATCTATGTCTGGATTATTAACATTATATGTAGCCTTTCATTTAAAGCTCTTGTAAGCAATTGATTGTACAAAATTTTAGGTACACTTAATTTTTTAAGATATTGATTTTATAAATTTTCAATAAGATAATCATATATCTCATGTGCTTCTTCTTGTAATTCTTGTTCATAATACGCATAGTAATGTTCTGAAATTTTTTTCATTCTATAAGTGTATTTTCCGTCAATTATAAATGTAAAAACTCCTTTATAGGTATTTAAAAATTTATATTCATAAGTATTTAGAAGTTTATAATTTTCTTGTTTTTTTGCACTATTGTACAATTCTTCAAACGCTATTCTTTCATCTTTTGAATCAGTTATTGAAAAAAAACCTATATTTTTTTCTTTATCATATAAATAATAACCATCACTTATTTTCTTCAATATAAAATTTTTAGGTAAAGTAACAGTAAAAACTTCATTATTACCTTTGACTTTAATTTTTATTAATTCTCTTTTCTTTATGGATTCAAAATAATTTTTAACTTTTAAAGGGTTATTTTTTGTAAAAATATTTAATCCATCTACATCTTTTTCTGTTCTATCACGAGTACAACCATATTCAGCACAATAATAAGTCCCCATTGTCCCCAATAAATATGTTCCTGCCGCTGCTGTTGTTAATAAACAGGAATTTAAACAAAAAATGCTTATCAATATTAATAATATAAACTTTAACTTTTTCATATTAATTACCCACTCTTTCTCTCAACTTTTGAATAGTATCATTTATATTTCTATTTGTTGGGAATATGTTATTTTTTCTTTCAAGATTTTGAATTTCTGTTCCACTTCTTTCTAATGAAGGATTTCTAGGATCTATATTTTTCAATTCTTCTTTTAAAACATTGTTTCTTTGTTCTACTAAATCTTTATCGTAATCTGCTCTAGGTATTCGCTGTGTTTTTAGTATGTCTATTACGTTGTTTTGTCTTTGAATATTGATTTCTTTTTGTTTCTCTATTAAATATCTATATATTTCTCTTCCTTCTTTTTTATCTTCCTCTCTTACACCTAAAGCCACATTTTTCCAATGTTCTAATTCATCTAATTGATTTTTATATCCAAAATCTCCATCAAAATATATTCTGTGTCTACTAAATTCTTTATTCAATATTTTTCTCATTTTATTCACATCTACAGTTTTAGTATCATTAGGATATTGTTTTCTATATATATCTTTTATATCTTCATTTTCTATGTACACATATCCTTTCATTCTTGCATCTGTTCCATTTTTCGCATTTATCGTTTCCAATAAAAATAAAGGTGCTTTTACCTGAGCTGTCTGCTCTATATTTCCCATTGCTTCTCCTAGTCCTGGAATCTTTTTTGTAAATTCATGAATATAATGTCCTTTTGTTCCGTTTAACAATGCTTTTCTTTCCTTGTCAAAGTCATTTGAAACATCTATCATTTCTGAAGCAAGTCCAGCTGTTGCTTTACCAAAGAACATTCCTGTCTTTTCACTTGTTACTCCATCGTATAAATTTCCTATTGAACCTATATTTGTATATCCTAAGTGAGATTGTAAGTATGAACCTTTGGCAAATGTTTTATCCATAATTGGACTAGCCATATGACTTAACTTAAAGTTTGGCATTTTTATATCATCTTTTCTTGCCATATTATTTAATGCTCCCTTTAATATAATATTTCCTTGACTGTAGCTTCTTAATTCATAGCTTTGATGTGGATCATTTGTCCTTAGAGCTGTTTCAAATCCCCTTGACACTCCTAAACTAGGTGCATTTTTGCCATCAAAAACTTTTCCAAGTCCTGTTTCAAGTGCATCAGCTACAAATCCTCTTGTTGGATTATAAATTAGAGCCATTTCATATACGCCATCTCCATGTCCATAAGCATATTGTTTTGCAGTATTCATTACTGCTTTTTCTAGTGTTTCATTCATTCCGTTATTAAATACCTTTACTTTTTCTCCTTTTTTTAGTAACTCTTCTGAATCCAATCTGCTTACTTCTTTCAGTTCATAACTAGGTTCACCATTTTTAATAGTAAGAACCAATTTATAAACTTTCTGTTCATCTTCAATAACAAATTTAGGAATTTGTTCTATAAATCCGCCGTGCATTCCTGATGTTGGAATTAATCCTACAGTACCATTTCCATTTTTATCAATAAAATCCTCAACACTTCTTACTGCATCATATGTTGTATTCTTAAATGTGCTTTCATAACTATTCGTCAATGTAATTTTTCCTTTTTCTGGCAAGAATGTATTAACAGCATTTGTTATTGGTTTCCCTACAACATTATCAACTAAATTCCATCCCTTAAATTCATTTACATTATCCAAGAATTTACCGAAAGTTCCAGCATTTTGAGCCAATATCTTGTTAGTTGAGCCCCAATCAGACCTTTCATCATTGTATTCCACTCTTACTGGTTTTACTTCCACACCTTTTGTTATTTCACTTGATGTCTTAATGTCTCTGTGGATTCCGCCAAACACATTTCCTTCGATTGTACCGTTTCCTATTGTTGCCCTTGCAATCTGTTCTCTTTCGTGTCCTTCCACTGTTACTGCTCCATCGTTTTCATATTTTTCATGAGCTTTTTTTCCATTCTTTTGATTGTGCTCTATATCCCTTCTTGCAAGACTTCCCTCAACATTAACAGACATTAAGTCATCATGCCCTTCAATATCCCTTGCCTCTATTTCTTTGGCTCTTACTACAAGGTTGCCTTTATCAATTCCATTTTCCTCATTTGAAATTTTTGCTCCAGTTAATGTCAATTTATTTCCAACATCTACTCTTATGCTGTTTCTTCCAACGATTGAAGTCTGCTCTCCTATCCAGTTCTTAGTTCCACTAGTTACTCCAAGTTGTCCACTGTAGGTTCTTGCACTTCCAACTGTTCCGCCAACATCTCTTTGGTCTGTTTTTTCATAATCCTGCAAACTTGCAATCTCTAAATTTCCTTTAACATTTACTGCTACATCGTTTCCAGAAATATTTGCACCTTTTATCGCTCCATTTTCTATGTTAATATGCAATTTATTTCCTGCGTCAATGGTTGTATTGTTATACGTATATCCTTCAGTTTTTCCTCTGCTTATATTTCCTGAAAGAGAAAATGTCTTATCAAATACACTGTATTCCCCCGATAATCCAAATGAAGCATTTTTACTGTTCATAGATGATTTAGAAGCCTTTATATCAAGATTTTTTGTTTCAATGTTGACATCATTAAACCCTTTAATATCAGTTCCTCTGATTGTTACACTGTTATCACCTTTTAAATTTACACTTCCACCTGCTGTAAGGCTAGTTCTTTCAATTGTTCCATTGCTTCCCCTATTTTCTGAAGCATTCATTGAAGCTTTCGCATAAACTCCTGCTCTTCCGCTTCCTTCTTTTGGTCCTGCAAAATAACTATTTATTCCATTGATTGTATCTTCTCTTCCATCAAGGCTTTCAAGCAAACTTTTTCCAGATAACAAATCTCCCGCAAATGATGTTAAATCACTCAGATGTAAAATTGATTTCATATATCCAAAATTATGTGCAAGCACCTTTTTTTTAGGATTTTTCAAATATTCAAGAGCTCCAGCTTTAAAATACATTCTTCCTATTGAAGTAAATGTATCACTTAAATTATTAAAATTCATATCCACTCCGACTGAAACTCTTGATTCCTTACTCTTGTTCATATATTCAATTTTTCCTTCAGAGTCCGCAATAAATATGTTCTTGGAGTCAAAATTGATGTCCTGTCCACTTGCGGCATCCCCCTCAAAGTAAATATTTTCTCCACTTTTCAGATTAATATTTCCATTTGCAACTAGTGTACTTTCATCAGGTTTTATCTGCTTAGTTGCCGAAGCATCTGATTTTGATTTTGCTTCTATTCCAGCTTCAAATGATAAGTTATGCCCTTTTGCAAAAAATCCTACTTTTGATTCATTTTTTTGATTTTCGCTACTGTAGACTTCATTTCTTGATTTTACAATAATTCCGTTTTTAGCATCTACATTTATATCCTTTCCGGCATCAAAGTCCGAACCGATGATTCCAATGTTTTCTCCCTTGACAACTATGTCTTTTCCAGCCTTTAGCACACTTTCCTTGTTCGTAATGTTCTGGTTCATTTCACTTTCAGAATTGCTCTTGTATAAATGTCCGCCCCTGAACATTCCGCCTTTATATTTGGACGAACTTTCCCCGTATTTTTCATCAAGTCCTGTAACCACGACATTTCCGCCTGCTACCAGTCCTATGCTTTCTGTTGACTGCAGCTCACTTGCACCAATCAAGGTGTCTTTTCCTGATTTGACAACTATATTTCCACCATTTGCAGAAAGGTGCGATGAATTTTGGATAATTTGTGCCATCCCATCAGCTCTTCCTTTATTTCCAATATTAAGTGAACCTATGCTTTTGCTCTTCGATGTCATTGAGCTGCTTGACTGTGAAGTTGTATCGCTTAAGATATTTACATTATTTCCAGCAGTTACCAGTATGTTTCCACCATTTCCAAATTTATCCTTATTTGCCATTACATCTGAAGCTATGACATTTGTATCTTTCTTGGAGTTAAGTAGCACATTGTTTCCAAAAATTTGAGAACCTTGATTATCTTCAACGTAACTATTTTTAGCTTTTCTTTCAGTGCTTAAAAATCCTGAATTAACATGTTTTGATTCCATTGATTCACTATTAACGACGTTTGTAATATTAATATTCTGTGCATTAATATTAACATTTCCAAATGAAGCCACCTGACTTCCTGAAATATTTGTATCCTTTCCTGAAGTCATCATAACTCCATCTGTTCCATTTACAAAAGATTTTAGATGATTTACAAAACCATAACTTCCATAATTATCTTCATCTCTTCCAAATTTTTGTTCCCCAGTTAATTTTAGTGCATTTATATTTATATTTTCACTTGCATTTATTTTTACTGTATTTCCTGAAGTTACAGCTCCTGTCGAAGTATAATTTTTACCTTCAATATACGTATTCCCATTTGAAGAGATTTCTCCAATTGAAGCTACTTCCGTGTATCTGCTCCTATCAAATTCTCCATTATTATATCCTATTTCTCTTGTTGTAGTTTTGTTAACTACATCACCGTTTTGTGAAACTACTGAAACAAGATCTTGTCCATTAATTGATCCACCAATATTTTCAATATTTCCAACAGAATTTATATAAGTTCTATCTCCGGTAATTTCAGAAAGAAGGTTTGTTGTAGTCTCATTTCTCACAGTATTCGCTTCAACATAGGTAACTCCACCATTACCCCATTTTGTCCCATCATTTACAAAATCTTTAGTCTTGACATAAGTTCCATTTATTCCACCAATTCTATTTCTAGTGTCATCGCTTATGCTTTCCCTAGTTCTGCTTGACAAGTAAATTTGCGGTGTCAAAACACTGACTCCATTCACTTCCTTTGAAACATACCAGATAATGTCTTCATTCAAAGCATTTATCTGATCCTGAGTCAATGCTTGACCGACAACAAGACCAAGCCTTGCTTTTTCATCAGCCGCATTATCCATCATTGACTGAATTAATTCCTGATTAGACTTCCCATTCAAAAAACTTGTTCCAAGCTTTTCATTTAAAGCTCTTGTTAGCAATTGATTTTCATAAAAAGCATCTCCTAATCTTTTACTTCTGTCCCAAATTTCCGAATACCCAACTCTTGAAGTGAAGTAGTCGCTTCCATAATATTGACCTAGACTTATGTATTTTGAACGAGTTTCTAGAAGATATTTTGAAGATGGACTCATATTCATCGTAAACATTGCACTGCTTAATAGTGGGTTTACATCAATTGTTCCAGTTTTTTTAATATTTTGAATAACTGAATTATTTCCTGAAATTTGTATTGCCCTGTCAAAACTATTATTGCCGTTGCCATTAACTTTTGAATTACCGTTAAAGATACTGTTAAATTTATCGACTGCCCCATTTGCAGAAATTCCAACCTGTCCATTATTTGAACTTGTCCCTTTATTCACACCAAGTAAAACAGGAGTTAAATTGCTTTGCCTGTTGCTCCGCCATTATTCAGTACTTTTCCGTTTCCTGCTTCAATAGAGTTTTTTATGATATTTGGAGCATTTACATTTACTACAGCCCCTTCAATGATGGAAGGCTGTCCGCTTTCATATCCGATTCCACCATCAACAAGATCCCTATTATAATATGCCCTTAATTTCCATTGGATTCCATGTTTTACTTTCCACTTTTCATAATTTATTTTTTCAACTCCGTCCTTAAGTTTTACAGCATTTCCCAGAGTTACAGAGTTTTCAAAATTTGTTGCATTAATATTAACTAATCCCCCGCCAGAGATTAAGCTGTCCTTATTTTTAACATCTCCTGAATTAATTATGATATTTCCAGAAGCGATCATTTTTCCATATTCCGTAGTTGCATTGCTTTTTATTTTCCCCTTCAACGCTTTTGAGGGATTTCAGGTGTTCCTGTCTGTATCTTTGTGTGAGTCTGCGTCAACTGCTTCAATGTATTTTCATCCTGTGAAAGCAGCAATGACGGTATTTTACTGGATGTATTCTGTCTGTTCTTCAGCTTGTCAATGTATCTTGCTCTAAAGCCTATCCATCTTTTATCTTTGTTTTTAGTAACCGTCTCCATCCTATCATATCAATCCAAGAGTTTTTACCTCATTTTCAGTTAAAATTCTATTATCCCAAGTTTCATAGTATTTTCATAACTTCCAAGATTTGATACTCTTCCAATATTCTGAAAATCATTTGAAGTAACAAAAATATCCCCAGTTGACTGAATAGTTCCAACATTATTAGTGATTTTAGAAGCATTCAGATCCATATTCCCGCCAAGAATTTCACCTTCATCATTCAAAATTTCAGAACCTTTGATTATCAGAGCATTTCCACCATAAATACTTTTATCTTTATTATTTAAGACCTTACTTTTAGCATTCATCTCAAGATAATTGTCAAAAGCGATCAAATCATTGTTAGTAATGCTGTTTCCATTAATTTTACCATCATTTCCAGTAATCATATTGTTGTTTACAACATTCCCACGGCCATCAATAATCACAGCATTTGAAGCCAGTTCCTTATTATTTGTAAAGTCATTAGAACTTATTTTGATAAGCCCCGCCCCTGTCGTATTTCCATTGTTTGTAATGTTGTTTCCTGAAATTTCAAGCAAGCTTTCTCCATGCAAATTTCCAACCAGATTTAGATCCTGGTCAGTTGTAAGAACCGTCTTATTCCCTTTTATTGTTCCAGTATTATCAAATTTTTTCGCATTTTGCATAGAAACTTCTCCAGACAAAATCTCTCCAATATTTGTAATGCTCGAATTATTTAGCAGTATTTTACCGTTTGAAGCCATTTTCCCTGAATTTGAAACTGTCGCATTATTTGAATTTATGTCGTTTGCTGCCAGCATTTCTTTTGTGTTTGTTAAAGTATTTGTCGTTAAATCAATATCATTTGCTGAAGAAATATTCCCATTATTTTTAGTGTCATTAACCCTTGCCCTAATGTTGTCAGCCGATATTTTACCGCTATTTGTGAATTCCAAACCAGTTATATCAAGATTTTTACCCTCAATATTTCCACCGTTAATCATCGAATCTGAAGTCGTAATATTCCCATTTGTCGCCAGAACTCCTGAATTTTCAAGCCTTTGCGATGTAACATCACTTCCTGCTGCAATTTTTCCAATATTTTTAACATTCTTAACATCCAATGTTCCATTAGTCAAAATTTTCCAGAATTATTAACATTACTACCTGAGATTTTCCCAACAGCTGTAATATCTTTAGTATTTTCAATATCCGCCGTTTCAAATCGTTTCCAACTTCAACTTTTCCATCGTTTTTCAAATTATCAGTTTTAAGATTTTTAGAATACATGCTTCCTGAATTTTGGGTATTTTTTCCAGAAATATCCTCATTTACAGCAATCTTTCCAGTATTTCTAATATTTTTTGAAACAGTCAGACTTTTTCCTGATTCTAAATCCCCGCCATTTTCAAGTTCTCCTGAAACTGTAATTTTTCTATTTGCCCTAACTTTTCCTGAAGTTTTTAAATCATTTCCTGATATTGATCCTACAGCCTGAATTTCTCCAGTATTTTTAATATTTCTAGCTTTTACATTTCATTTGAAGAAATTTTACCATCATTATCCAAATCTTCAGATTCAAAATTTTTAGAAATAATTTTCCCTTTTGAAACCACATTCTTACCAGAAAAATCACCATTTGTCGCTATCTCTTTAGTGTTTCTTACATTTCCCGAAACCTTTATATCTTCTACAGCTTCCAAATCCCCATCATTTTCAAGCTTTCCTGAAACTGTAACTTTTCTGTTAGATTTTATGCTTCCTGAAGTTTTCAAATCTTTTGTGGAAATATTTCCAGCAGATGCTATTTTACCAGTATTCGTAACATTTTTAGCCTGAAGATCTTCATTTGTAAAAATTTCTCCATCATTTTTAAGTCATTCACTCTTAAATTTTTAGAAACTATTTTCCCGCTTGAAACAGCATCTTTTCCTGATAAATTTCCGCCAGCATAAATTTTACCGCTATTTTTAATGTTACTTGAAACCGTAATATCTTTAGCGCTCTGTAAAGTCCCGTCATTATTCAAGTCACCTGAAATATCAAGAGCTTCATTTGTTCTAATGCTTCCACTTGAAACCATACTGTCGCTTGATATTTTCCCAACGGCTGAAATTTCTCCAGTATTTTTAAATATTTTGTTTTCAAATCCGCATTAGTAAAGATTTTTCCATCATTCTGCAAATTACTTGTTGTAAAATTATTTGCAACAATTATACCTGATGAAACTGCATTTTTACTTGACAAATCTCCATTAGTTGAAATATTTCCAGAATTTAAAATATCATTTTTTACAGTTATTTTGCCTATAGAAGTCAAGTTGCCTGAATTATTTAACTTCCCGTCAATCCCTGTACTTCTAGAAACTTGAATGCTGCCACTGTTTTCCAATTTTTAACATTCAAATTTCCACCTGTATTAACAGCTGCCAAAACATTTTTAAAATCATCAGCCTTAAAATTCCCACAACATTAATATCGCCTGTATTTAAAAGACTTCCTGTATTAAAATTCCCTTCAGAATATATTTTAGAGCTATTTTGAGTATTCCCATTTAAATTAATATCCCCAGCTGCCTGTGTTTCTCCATTTAGCCTAATATTTTTGCATTGATATTAATCCCTTTATCAGAACTGGCAAGTCAGCCTGATGTACTCTGTACCATTAATTTCAATACCGTTCCCTTTAATTTTGCAACATTTATTTTCCATCTGCTGTAATTTCAAGTTTTTTATCTCTTGAGTAAACAATTCCCTTGAGTTTACTCCTGCACCCTTATCAGTACTGATTATACTGATCTGCCCTGCATACATCGAACCCAGTTTACTTGCATCAATTGCAACAGAATTTATTCCGTGCTTTGAAGTAACTGCACCATTTTTATCAACTGTATTTTCTCCAAGAGTTACATCAACCTTGTTTCCAACAAGGCTTCCCTGCAATTCAAGAGCTTTTGCAATTACATTGACATAATCCGTAGTCGAGGCATCAAATCCGTTTGAGCCTATCACAACTCTTCCCTTTTCAACATCAATTCCTACGAAGTCCCCATTCTGAAGCTTTACTCTTCCTGTAGTCGGAACAAAATTTCTAATATTAATGTTCCCGCACCATTTAAGTAAATACCATTTTCGTTACTCAAAATCACATTTACCTTCTGACGGCTCAAAGCTTCCAGATACCCTTCAATATCCGAACGGTTAGACCCGTTTACCTGAAGGATTATCAAGTTTGCAGCCTGGTTTGGTTTGCAGCCAAATTCGGATTAGCATTAATAATCCCGGCAAGATGGCTACGCCCAATGTTATCAGCATTATTAAGCACTTGCCCTTCATGACCGACATTGTAGTCAAGAAACTCATTAATACTTATTCCACGACCATTCGGAGTAGAAATATTAACGATTGGAGTTCCATTTCGTGACATGTCAAGTTTGTATTGTATCTTGAATTGGATCTAGTTCAAGATTTGCTGCAAAACTATTCATATTCATTGATAACAATAATAAAAATGCGATATTTTTTTTAAAATTTTATTTTCCAAATTTTATCTCCTTTTATATTAATATATTAAAAACTAATTTTCATATTTCCGCTAAAGTATATATCTGCTTTTTAGGATTTAAATAATCTGAATGTGCCATTGGCTTTGCATATCCAAAATCAAAATCAAGATATTTTGTATTAAGTCTTAATCCTGTTGTAATTCCGTTACATACCTCTTGCATATTTTGAATTATCCTTGCTGTATTTTGCCGTTCCATATCCATAACTCAAATATGGTGAAATTATTGCAATTTTTTTATAGGAATATTGTATGAATCTCATTATCAATTTCAACTGCTTTATCCCCTTGTATCGTATCATTCTTGAATCCTCCGACACTTCCTCACCGCCTATTGTCTGTCTTTCGCTTCCGTAAAGCACATCATTTGAATAACTGCTGTAAATATTTGCCCTGTATACGAATTTATTCGTAATAGGCTTATAGTAGCTTACATCAAGAGTATATTTATCAAATTGAGCCTTCGGATTTATATCCAGCTTTCCATTATCCCTTTCTGCTCCAAAAATTTTAAGTCCTCTTTCATATCCTAAATTTACTCCAGAATACCACTAATAGAGATGTCGTTGTATTTAAGCCAACTGTCCCTATTGACAATTTTCTATTAGATAAAACGATTTTTCCAAATAGTTCTGGTTATGCTTCTGTTTTATCCCTGCTTCAAAACTTACTTGCTCTTTTGATTTCTGAACAATATTTTTTCCAAATTTGCTTGTGTAGTCCGACTTGATGAGTACATATCATAAACTGTATTTCCCGAATAGAAACTGCTTTCCTGAATACTTTTACTTGAATTAAGTCTTAAAGTATATGTTCTAAATTTCATCGTATACCAAAATTAAACATATCAAGCCGTCTTTTATATGGCAATGTATCTCCCTTTGAAGGATCATAACCAACTGGACCAATTGGTAAAATTTCTCCGGAGCTAAGTCTTCTATGTTTTTCTTCCAGCTTCTGTCAGGATCTTTTTTAGGAACAGTCATGTATGTGAAATAGAAGTTTCCCAATGCCAAGAGGGCTTCAATATTAAGGTTTATACCTCTTCTCCAAATTCCGTTCTGCTTATCGTCCCCATAGTTGTTAGTTAAAATTCCAACAGTATATTTATTCTTTAATCTGTTTTTTACTTCAATTCTTGAGTAGTTTTCACGGCTTGAAGGAACAATATCCATCTTCATATTATTAGCACCGATAGAGTTAAAATTATCCGTAGCAGTATCCAGATCTCTTATATTCAACACTTTCCCTCTGTTTTTAGGAAACATAAAAAATTCTTTATACTTGTCAAGTCCATTGCCAGAATTAATTCTGACGTCTTCAATCTTCCCTGCGACAACTTTTAAGTTTAAAGTTCCTGTAGTCAAATCATTTTTATCTGAAACTGTCGCAATACTTGTAATATATCCTTTAGAAACTAATTTATTAGTAATTTCAACCAGAATATTTTGAATATCGCTGCTTCCCATTTCCAAATATTCATATTTTTTAAGTATGTTTTTCTTTTCTTTCTTAGAAAGTAGTTTGTCTTTATCTTCAATATCAATTTCATTTATCAAAAACTTTTTAGAATTTTTATCATCAAAGTTGCTATCTTTATCAATTTTTGAAACATCATTAAATCTAGTATTTTCAAATTCTTCTTGACTTTTTTGCTGCTCCATCCTGCTTCTTTCCTGCTCAAGCTGTCTCTG
>NZ_JABXYV010000005.1:0-14685 GCF_013394865.1 Leptotrichia sp. oral taxon 417
ATTTCTGTTGTTGCGATGATTGAAGGCTGGGAAGAAATGTTAGAAATTGAAATTAACGATACAGACTTAACAAGATTTTTAACAGTCGTATTTTCTGAATTTGAAAAAGAAGTATATGATTTTAATTTTAAATACGATGCAAGTACTGTAATTTCTGCATTCTTAAACTACAGAAGTTTTAGAAACATAGATTTTTCAAAAACACGTGAAAACAGTGAATTTAAAAAACTTAATGACAAATTTGCAACAGAAATTGAAGACGAACATTTGAAATATGAAGCAAAAAAATTAACCAAAAAAGACAATATAACTTACGAAGAATTGTTTGAAATTTTTGCAGAAAGACTTATTAAAAGAACTGAAAAAGCGAATAAAAAACAAAGAAGAATATTTTGTAATTTGATAACAACAAATGAAAAAACGGCTATATGACTTTAAATACTTGCTTTTAATTTTTAAAAAGGAAGCACAGGCAAGGAAACAGGACAAGGCAAGGAATTGCTTCATAGATGACCGTACAGGCAAGAGAGTAAGGCAAGGCGATAAAAATATCGACTTAGGGTCGAAACGTGCTTAAAAACAATCCTGTGAGACAAAAACAGGCTTTTAGATTAATTGGAAAGGCTTTAAAATGCTCCAAAAACGTCCATACTCGCAAGGAAGAGGGGTAAGGCAAGGAATAGGTCGGCTTTGATTGAGAAGACGTCAGAAACGGACGTATGGGCAATATGACGGTTTTGTTTCTCTTGCATTTTATTTTTAAAAATGATATAATAATTTTGAAAAAAAATACCGTTCACGGTGTAAATGTAGTAAATATGCGAGAAAATGGCTCTATTCATTGAATAGGGCTTTTTTTTATGCTATAATTATCCGTCAAGGCTTCGCAACCTTGATACTACATTTCATTGTGAATGGGGGTGGTTCGAATGGCAAATTGGGATTTGACTGTTTTGACAGTTATGATCGTGTTATTCTTGATTTTTAACTGTCAAGAATAGCAGTTAAATTCTTGCCTAATGTCCTCCTTTTGCCTGTCAGCAAGTTTGCTGACAGGTTTCTCATTAATTTTAAAGGCTTTAATTAATTTTTGACAAGCATATAATTTTTTGCTAAAATAATCAAAAAAAGGAGAAAAAATGAGTATAGAAAGAAAAAAAGATGAAAAAGGTAATTTGATTTTTGGTGTTGGAAATAGAGATTTTTCTAATCAAGGAGAGGCTGAAATTAAAAATAATGAACTTGAGGAAGAAAAGGCTAAAAAGAAAAAAGCTGAAAAAACTGATTTAATGAAAGAAGTGGCCCGTTTGCCAAAGAAAGATGACAAAAAAAATAAAACAGAAGTTAAAGGAAGAAGTTGAGATAATAAATAGAGCGTTATATAACGCTCTATTTGTTGAGTTTTAAATTATCATTTATATGAGCAATAATCACACGTTTTAACTCCAAATCATTATTTTCCTTTTCACGTGCTTTGTAATATTTCTTAGTTTCTCTCATCTTAGTTCTTAATTTAGCCAATTTCTCGTCACACGTTTGAATTTCAAGCTGCACTTTCTTTTGATATTTGTTGACACATTCCTCGTAAACATTCAATAATTCCTTAGTAGTTTTCACATCAAAATCTTGCTTTTTCTTGATTTTATCATAAATTTTAAGCACTTTTTTTTCAATTTCATCTAAACTTAAATTATCATATTTTTGCATATTTTACTCCTTAATTATAGATTTTTCCTTAATTTTTACTGGTTGCATATGCTTATACTTCTGAATATCCTTACCTCGAAATACCACATCTATTCCAAAATAATCGGCAATTTTTTGGATTTTTTCTTTTATTTTAGAAACAACATCACGGAAAATCTTGGGATCGGATTTAGCCATATCCTCAATACCACACCCCATACTGACAATTTCAAGGGCTGGTTTAACTTGACCCTCAAACAACACTTCTTTTATAATCTTATCAGAATTACTAATATCTGTATAACGGTTTATAGCCTCGTGGGCGACCTTTATAATCTTATCAGCCATAAGACTACCAGCAGCTAAATTTTTTTCAGCAGAAGCCTTTATACCCTCTTCTATGGCATTATTTACATCAATTTCATAATCCATTGAATTAATTTTTTCATCAAATTTCATTTCAACAAGCCTTTCCTTTACTTCCTGATTTACTTTTTCAATGATTTCATTGCTTGGATTTCCAAGAGCTTCATTAACCTTAATTTTTAAAATTTCCTTGTTAATTTCAGTTTTTTCAGGCTCTGACAATTCCCTTTCAATCTCTGATTTCCTGTATTCATCAATGGCTTGTTTCCTAAATTCACTTGTATCAACTGTTTTTTTTATCTCATCTTTCAATTCTAAGACAACTTCGTTTTTAATTTGACTACGCCTTTTCTTAAAGAAATCTTTATCAGAATTCCTAATCAAATCTGAATAAAATTGGAAAAGCTGCTTTTCTACTTCTTTCATAAGATCTTCAAGTTCACTAGGATTATTCTCAATTTCCTTTTTCTTAATCTCAACAACTTTATTATAAATTTCAGGAGTTCTCGCAAGTTCTTTCACAGCCAAATCAACAGCCTTTTCAATATTAGATTTTTTAGTTTTTTCTTTTTCGGCCAGTTCCGAAATCAAGTCATCTTTCTTTGATTGCTTAAATTCCAAATAAGTTTCTCTATAAAAATCACGTTCAGCACTTTTCCTAATCCCCTCAAAATCAATAACAGGAAACCCCTCAAGGAATTCATCCATACTTGAGAAATTACGGCTTAATTTTTTCAAATGATTTTGGACCAGCCAATCAATATTACTAATTAATTTTTTTTCTTTTTTATCCAGTTTATCCCTCAAATCAGGCAAATTATGAAAAATCCTATAGAAAAAATTTTTCCTAAATTTTTCTATTTGGCGAGAAATCTCATCAATTTCATTAAAATTTTCCATAATATCAGACTTCAAATCATTATTAACTTGATTTATTTTATCATTATTAGTTTTTAATTCAATAATTTTTTCCTTGCTGTAATCAAAATTACGACCTTTTTCCTTTTCTTTAAAATTAAAATCAGGATCAGCAAATTTCCGCATTGAAACCAAAGCATTTTCTCTCATTTCTTTTTGCATTTTTTCCAAAGTTTCTGGAGTAAAAATTTTACTTTTAGCACATTGGGAAGACATCCCCCTTTTATAACCAGTAGCCTTTGGAATACCTAAAACGTGAAGATGTGGACTTGCCTCATCGAGATGCAGCATTGCATTAGTTATAATAAAATCAGGAAATTTCTCTTTAAAATCCTTAATTTGCTCTCTATAGACACTTTCCATAAACTTTTTCTTATCAGGGTTCTCTTTCCAATAATACTGGTCTGAAACTTGTATGATTATTTCAACAGCCACATCCTTATCAGAAGCCTCAACGTGCTTGAAATAATCATCAATTTTCCTATCTTTACGCTTTTGTTTATCATTGTATTCTGAAACTTCCTCAAGAAAGGAATTATTGAAAACTTTTATGTAATCCTTAGCACTTTTACAGGGGTTTTCAATTAATTCAACAATCTTATCTTTATCATAAGTGCCTTTTTTCTCCTGATACACTCTCAAAATATGATTATAAAAACTCACTAAATTTTTTTTATTTTTTATAGAATGTTTTCTTCCTGAAATGTGGATCGAATAACTTCCGTTGCTCATATAAAACCTCTCCTTTACTTAATAATTAATAACTCCCTATGAGTATTGGCAAAGCACAATACTCGGAGCAAGGGATTATCACCCCTTGACCCCATTTAATTATCATCGTTTTCTTTTTTTTCTCCTTTCAAAACACATAAGATTTAAAATTTATGCATTTCATTTTTTCTAATTTTATTTTACATTAAAACACAGTTTTTGCCAACATTTTCAAAATAAACTGTGTATTTAACTCAAACCCTGTATTAAAGCACCTTTTCGTGTTCTTGACTATTAAAATCAAGACAAGAAAACACACAAAAATTATTGAAAAAGTTATAGAGAAACAATATAATTATAAAAGTGTAGATGAAATCATCAAAGAAGCGAAGAATATTGAAAGTGCAAAAATCAGAAAATTGCATTTTTTTGCAGATGAAAAAGTTATGAAAACATAGGAAAAATAGGGCTTTGAGACAATTTAGAAGTTAAATGACACCTAGAACACAAAAAACTGCAAAAATTTTCAGATGAAAGAAATCAGAAAAATTGCATTTTTTCGCAAGTGTAAAATCAATGCAAACATAGAAAAAATGGTGCTTTGAGACAATTCAGAAGTCAGATGACACCTAGAACACTTGAAAGGTGCTAAAAACTGCAAAGATCCAAAAATCAGAAATTTTATTTTTTTATGAAAATACCAAAAAAGCAAGTAAATTCAAGCAAAAAAGCCATTTTTCAGATGAAAATAAAAACATTTTAAAATCTTAGAATTTTTATGAAAATACTCAAAAAATCAATTTCAATTTAATTAAACAAAGGAAACATAAAGGATAAAATTGCATTTTTTTGCAAACGTAAAAACATTGGGAACAAATGAAAAATGGGGCTTTGAGACAATTTAGAAGCCGAATAACACCTCGAACACTTGAAAAAATGCAATTTTTTTTGGAATTTTGAAACGTCTGAAATGCCGATTTTCAGGGCATTAGTAAGCATTTGGAAAAGGGCCTGGAATTTTATATATATATAGCAGGCGATGGGGCAAAAAGAGGATCTGAATTTTCTTAGAATGAAAAAAATGAAATTAGAGAAAAAATGGAAACAAGATTGTAGGTACAAATAAGAAATTGAAATGAAGATTGTAAGTACAAAAGACTGAAAAAAAGAGTTTGAAAAAGAAAAATGAAAAAATTTTTTTAAAAGATTTTAACACAATAAAATCAAGACTTTTATTGATTTTTGATACTTTAAAAATGCTCGTAACTATTGACTTTAAAGAGATTGCAGAGTATAATTCAAATAAAAATAAATTAAATGAACGAAAGGAATAACAGAAAAGAAAAAATTGAATATAAAAGAAAAAAAGTTATTTATGAATGCTTTGACAGGGCCTTTATAAAATAACTTTTCCTTCTTGACTTTTTTGTTTTACTGTATAATTATTATACAGCGTAATTTAACAAAAGTCAAGTCTTTAGAAAAGAGTTTTGACTTTTTTGTTTTATTAGGTGTAGAAAAATGGCAATGAAAGATGATGAAGTAAGGATACTCAACAGGAAAATCGCAGGAATTTATGAAGAACTATGGGAGGCAACAGGCAATGAACTTTTCCGATTAAGTTATGAAAAGACAATGCGATGCGGAGAAGTAGTGAAAGGAACAGACGGAAAGGGGAAACATTACAACTGCCACGATCCATTCTGTTTACGATGTAATCGCAGGAAGAAAAACGAAAACAGGAAAAAAACTGAATATGTATTGCAGAACTCAAAGAAAAAAGGAATGAAGTACGTACACGTAATATTAACAAAAAGCAACAAAGAAGTGAACAAATCGAACGTAACAGAAAAGGCAGAAGAAATGAAAAGCGAAGTCTTTGATTTTATCAAAGAAATGAAAAAAATAGAAAAAAAATTTAATGTTATTATAAGCGAAGAAATAGAAGTGAAAAACGGAAAATTTAACCCCCATTGGCACGCAATCTTGCAGATAAATAAAAGATTATCGCAAAAGTCAATCAAAGCGGTTTGGAACACAACAAGCAATGGCGGTATGGCTATTTTTGGAAAAAACAAAATTAGCGATGAATGGCAAGAAAAAACAATGAGTTACTATATTGCGAAAGAAAAAACAGACTTCAAAAGAAAAGAAGATGAAGACGATTTGAAGTTGAAAATCTTCGCACTTCTAGGATTTTACAAAGGAAAAAAAACAAAAAATGGAAAGTATACAGGGAGACAAACGCTTTTTTACAAGGGAGAAAATTTTGAAAAAGCGTTGAAAGAATATAACAATCAAGGCAAAAACGTAGAAGAAGAAACAGAAAGCAAGGTAAAAGAACTTGAAAGAATTAAACAAAAACAAGACGAAATAATCAAGGAACAAGAAAAAACAATCAAGGAGTTGAGAATGCGATTAGAACAACAGGCTAAGGTAGAAACAGAAACAACGGAACAGGAAACAGAAACATTTATTGAAGTAGACAAAATGCAACTTGAAGAATACAAAATGGCGGTAGGGGGAGGATACTGCTATATCACAAGAGACAAGAAAAACGCTTACGTAAATACGATGTTTTGCAAAAGGTACGATAAAAAAAGTTTTGTTGCATTTGAAAGGCTAGAACAATACACGAATTTTGAAGAATTTAACAAAAAATATCAGTTAAAAAGAACTTTTTAACGTTATCCTTGATGACTGAAAATAACTACTTTCAGACAAAAAGGAGAAAAAAGGACACGATTTTGATAAAAAATTTTTAAAAAAATTTGATTTTTTTTCTAAAATGAGATATAATATGACTGAAAATAATAAAATCAGTCAAAAAAGCAAAGGGGGGGGAATGGAAAAAAATTTTGAAATTGTTGAAGCTGAAATTGTTGACAAAAAAATGAAAAATGTTACAGATGTTACTGTTGCGAAAAAGAAAAAAACAAATAATAGCGAAAATATAAAGTATTTTTATGAAGATGAGTTGCAAGAAATTTTTGAAAAAGCAAGTGATAGCGAAAGAATTATATACAGATTGCTTTACGAAACGGCGGGAAGAGTAAATGAAGTGCTTAATCTTAAATTTAAAGATATTTTTTATGATAAAAGAAAAAAAATAAACATTGTCAAAGTCAAAAACTTAAAACAAAGAAATGAAAAAGCAACAAAAGAAGTTCTAATCAGCGACAATTTGAAAAATGAAATTGAAGAGTTTCGCAAAGAACATAACTTGTGCGATGATGATTATATCTGCAATAATTATCATTTCGTGAAGAAAACAAAAATCACGAAAATCAAGAAAATGACAGACAGAACGTTAAACAGACACCTTATAAGAATTGTTGAAGAAATAAACGCAGATAATTATAACGATATTAACATAAGCAGAGATAAAGTACATACACATACATTCAGACATACTCGTGCTATTAATATGTTAGATGCTGGTGCGGATTTGGAATATGTGAGAAGATTGCTAGGACACAAAAACATAGCAAACACGGCAATTTATCTGAAATATGCAAGTTCTAAATTTTTTGAAAAAACTGTCGAATTTAATAAAAAGCTAGGATTATAGCAGAAAGTAGGAAAAAAATTATGAAATGTAGAGAAAAAAAAAGATTTTTAGCATTTGCAAATGATGTTGAATTTTTAGATCAAGAAAATTATATTTCTGTTGTTGCGATGATTGAAGGCTGGGAAGAAATGTTAGAAATTGAAATTAACGATACAGACTTAACAAGATTTTTAACAGTCGTATTTTCTGAATTTGAAAAAGAAGTATATGATTTTAATTTTAAATACGATGCAAGTACTGTAATTTCTGCATTCTTAAACTACAGAAGTTTTAGAAACATAGATTTTTCAAAAACACGTGAAAACAGTGAATTTAAAAAACTTAATGACAAATTTGCAACAGAAATTGAAGACGAACATTTGAAATATGAAGCAAAAAAATTAACCAAAAAAGACAATATAACTTACGAAGAATTGTTTGAAATTTTTGCAGAAAGACTTATTAAAAGAACTGAAAAAGCGAATAAAAAACAAAGAAGAATATTTTGTAATTTGATAACAACAAATGAAAAAACGGCTATATGACTTTAAATACTTGCTTTTAATTTTTAAAAAGGAAGCACAGGCAAGGAAACAGGACAAGGCAAGGAATTGCTTCATAGATGACCGTACAGGCAAGAGAGTAAGGCAAGGCGATAAAAATATCGACTTAGGGTCGAAACGTGCTTAAAAACAATCCTGTGAGACAAAAACAGGCTTTTAGATTAATTGGAAAGGCTTTAAAATGCTCCAAAAACGTCCATACTCGCAAGGAAGAGGGGTAAGGCAAGGAATAGGTCGGCTTTGATTGAGAAGACGTCAGAAACGGACGTATGGGCAATATGACGGTTTTGTTTCTCTTGCATTTTATTTTTAAAAATGATATAATAATTTTGAAAAAAAATACCGTTCACGGTGTAAATGTAGTAAATATGCGAGAAAATGGCTCTATTCATTGAATAGGGCTTTTTTTTATGCTATAATTATCCGTCAAGGCTTCGCAACCTTGATACTACATTTCATTGTGAATGGGGGTGGTTCGAATGGCAAATTGGGATTTGACTGTTTTGACAGTTATGATCGTGTTATTCTTGATTTTTAACTGTCAAGAATAGCAGTTAAATTCTTGCCTAATGTCCTCCTTTTGCCTGTCAGCAAGTTTGCTGACAGGTTTCTCATTAATTTTAAAGGCTTTAATTAATTTTTGACAAGCATATAATTTTTTGCTAAAATAATCAAAAAAAGGAGAAAAAATGAGTATAGAAAGAAAAAAAGATGAAAAAGGTAATTTGATTTTTGGTGTTGGAAATAGAGATTTTTCTAATCAAGGAGAGGCTGAAATTAAAAATAATGAACTTGAGGAAGAAAAGGCTAAAAAGAAAAAAGCTGAAAAAACTGATTTAATGAAAGAAGTGGCCCGTTTGCCAAAGAAAGATGACAAAAAAAATAAAACAGAAGTTAAAGGAAGAAGTTGAGATAATAAATAGAGCGTTATATAACGCTCTATTTGTTGAGTTTTAAATTATCATTTATATGAGCAATAATCACACGTTTTAACTCCAAATCATTATTTTCCTTTTCACGTGCTTTGTAATATTTCTTAGTTTCTCTCATCTTAGTTCTTAATTTAGCCAATTTCTCGTCACACGTTTGAATTTCAAGCTGCACTTTCTTTTGATATTTGTTGACACATTCCTCGTAAACATTCAATAATTCCTTAGTAGTTTTCACATCAAAATCTTGCTTTTTCTTGATTTTATCATAAATTTTAAGCACTTTTTTTTCAATTTCATCTAAACTTAAATTATCATATTTTTGCATATTTTACTCCTTAATTATAGATTTTTCCTTAATTTTTACTGGTTGCATATGCTTATACTTCTGAATATCCTTACCTCGAAATACCACATCTATTCCAAAATAATCGGCAATTTTTTGGATTTTTTCTTTTATTTTAGAAACAACATCACGGAAAATCTTGGGATCGGATTTAGCCATATCCTCAATACCACACCCCATACTGACAATTTCAAGGGCTGGTTTAACTTGACCCTCAAACAACACTTCTTTTATAATCTTATCAGAATTACTAATATCTGTATAACGGTTTATAGCCTCGTGGGCGACCTTTATAATCTTATCAGCCATAAGACTACCAGCAGCTAAATTTTTTTCAGCAGAAGCCTTTATACCCTCTTCTATGGCATTATTTACATCAATTTCATAATCCATTGAATTAATTTTTTCATCAAATTTCATTTCAACAAGCCTTTCCTTTACTTCCTGATTTACTTTTTCAATGATTTCATTGCTTGGATTTCCAAGAGCTTCATTAACCTTAATTTTTAAAATTTCCTTGTTAATTTCAGTTTTTTCAGGCTCTGACAATTCCCTTTCAATCTCTGATTTCCTGTATTCATCAATGGCTTGTTTCCTAAATTCACTTGTATCAACTGTTTTTTTTATCTCATCTTTCAATTCTAAGACAACTTCGTTTTTAATTTGACTACGCCTTTTCTTAAAGAAATCTTTATCAGAATTCCTAATCAAATCTGAATAAAATTGGAAAAGCTGCTTTTCTACTTCTTTCATAAGATCTTCAAGTTCACTAGGATTATTCTCAATTTCCTTTTTCTTAATCTCAACAACTTTATTATAAATTTCAGGAGTTCTCGCAAGTTCTTTCACAGCCAAATCAACAGCCTTTTCAATATTAGATTTTTTAGTTTTTTCTTTTTCGGCCAGTTCCGAAATCAAGTCATCTTTCTTTGATTGCTTAAATTCCAAATAAGTTTCTCTATAAAAATCACGTTCAGCACTTTTCCTAATCCCCTCAAAATCAATAACAGGAAACCCCTCAAGGAATTCATCCATACTTGAGAAATTACGGCTTAATTTTTTCAAATGATTTTGGACCAGCCAATCAATATTACTAATTAATTTTTTTTCTTTTTTATCCAGTTTATCCCTCAAATCAGGCAAATTATGAAAAATCCTATAGAAAAAATTTTTCCTAAATTTTTCTATTTGGCGAGAAATCTCATCAATTTCATTAAAATTTTCCATAATATCAGACTTCAAATCATTATTAACTTGATTTATTTTATCATTATTAGTTTTTAATTCAATAATTTTTTCCTTGCTGTAATCAAAATTACGACCTTTTTCCTTTTCTTTAAAATTAAAATCAGGATCAGCAAATTTCCGCATTGAAACCAAAGCATTTTCTCTCATTTCTTTTTGCATTTTTTCCAAAGTTTCTGGAGTAAAAATTTTACTTTTAGCACATTGGGAAGACATCCCCCTTTTATAACCAGTAGCCTTTGGAATACCTAAAACGTGAAGATGTGGACTTGCCTCATCGAGATGCAGCATTGCATTAGTTATAATAAAATCAGGAAATTTCTCTTTAAAATCCTTAATTTGCTCTCTATAGACACTTTCCATAAACTTTTTCTTATCAGGGTTCTCTTTCCAATAATACTGGTCTGAAACTTGTATGATTATTTCAACAGCCACATCCTTATCAGAAGCCTCAACGTGCTTGAAATAATCATCAATTTTCCTATCTTTACGCTTTTGTTTATCATTGTATTCTGAAACTTCCTCAAGAAAGGAATTATTGAAAACTTTTATGTAATCCTTAGCACTTTTACAGGGGTTTTCAATTAATTCAACAATCTTATCTTTATCATAAGTGCCTTTTTTCTCCTGATACACTCTCAAAATATGATTATAAAAACTCACTAAATTTTTTTTATTTTTTATAGAATGTTTTCTTCCTGAAATGTGGATCGAATAACTTCCGTTGCTCATATAAAACCTCTCCTTTACTTAATAATTAATAACTCCCTATGAGTATTGGCAAAGCACAATACTCGGAGCAAGGGATTATCACCCCTTGACCCCATTTAATTATCATCGTTTTCTTTTTTTTCTCCTTTCAAAACACATAAGATTTAAAATTTATGCATTTCATTTTTTCTAATTTTATTTTACATTAAAACACAGTTTTTGCCAACATTTTCAAAATAAACTGTGTATTTAACTCAAACCCTGTATTAAAGCACCTTTTCGTGTTCTTGACTATTAAAATCAAGACAAGAAAACACACAAAAATTATTGAAAAAGTTATAGAGAAACAATATAATTATAAAAGTGTAGATGAAATCATCAAAGAAGCGAAGAATATTGAAAGTGCAAAAATCAGAAAATTGCATTTTTTTGCAGATGAAAAAGTTATGAAAACATAGGAAAAATAGGGCTTTGAGACAATTTAGAAGTTAAATGACACCTAGAACACAAAAAACTGCAAAAATTTTCAGATGAAAGAAATCAGAAAAATTGCATTTTTTCGCAAGTGTAAAATCAATGCAAACATAGAAAAAATGGTGCTTTGAGACAATTCAGAAGTCAGATGACACCTAGAACACTTGAAAGGTGCTAAAAACTGCAAAGATCCAAAAATCAGAAATTTTATTTTTTTATGAAAATACCAAAAAAGCAAGTAAATTCAAGCAAAAAAGCCATTTTTCAGATGAAAATAAAAACATTTTAAAATCTTAGAATTTTTATGAAAATACTCAAAAAATCAATTTCAATTTAATTAAACAAAGGAAACATAAAGGATAAAATTGCATTTTTTTGCAAACGTAAAAACATTGGGAACAAATGAAAAATGGGGCTTTGAGACAATTTAGAAGCCGAATAACACCTCGAACACTTGAAAAAATGCAATTTTTTTTGGAATTTTGAAACGTCTGAAATGCCGATTTTCAGGGCATTAGTAAGCATTTGGAAAAGGGCCTGGAATTTTATATATATATAGCAGGCGATGGGGCAAAAAGAGGATCTGAATTTTCTTAGAATGAAAAAAATGAAATTAGAGAAAAAATGGAAACAAGATTGTAGGTACAAATAAGAAATTGAAATGAAGATTGTAAGTACAAAAGACTGAAAAAAAGAGTTTGAAAAAGAAAAATGAAAAAATTTTTTTAAAAGATTTTAACACAATAAAATCAAGACTTTTATTGATTTTTGATACTTTAAAAATGCTCGTAACTATTGACTTTAAAGAGATTGCAGAGTATAATTCAAATAAAAATAAATTAAATGAACGAAAGGAATAACAGAAAAGAAAAAATTGAATATAAAAGAAAAAAAGTTATTTATGAATGCTTTGACAGGGCCTTTATAAAATAACTTTTCCTTCTTGACTTTTTTGTTTTACTGTATAATTATTATACAGCGTAATTTAACAAAAGTCAAGTCTTTAGAAAAGAGTTTTGACTTTTTTGTTTTATTAGGTGTAGAAAAATGGCAATGAAAGATGATGAAGTAAGGATACTCAACAGGAAAATCGCAGGAATTTATGAAGAACTATGGGAGGCAACAGGCAATGAACTTTTCCGATTAAGTTATGAAAAGACAATGCGATGCGGAGAAGTAGTGAAAGGAACAGACGGAAAGGGGAAACATTACAACTGCCACGATCCATTCTGTTTACGATGTAATCGCAGGAAGAAAAACGAAAACAGGAAAAAAACTGAATATGTATTGCAGAACTCAAAGAAAAAAGGAATGAAGTACGTACACGTAATATTAACAAAAAGCAACAAAGAAGTGAACAAATCGAACGTAACAGAAAAGGCAGAAGAAATGAAAAGCGAAGTCTTTGATTTTATCAAAGAAATGAAAAAAATAGAAAAAAAATTTAATGTTATTATAAGCGAAGAAATAGAAGTGAAAAACGGAAAATTTAACCCCCATTGGCACGCAATCTTGCAGATAAATAAAAGATTATCGCAAAAGTCAATCAAAGCGGTTTGGAACACAACAAGCAATGGCGGTATGGCTATTTTTGGAAAAAACAAAATTAGCGATGAATGGCAAGAAAAAACAATGAGTTACTATATTGCGAAAGAAAAAACAGACTTCAAAAGAAAAGAAGATGAAGACGATTTGAAGTTGAAAATCTTCGCACTTCTAGGATTTTACAAAGGAAAAAAAACAAAAAATGGAAAGTATACAGGGAGACAAACGCTTTTTTACAAGGGAGAAAATTTTGAAAAAGCGTTGAAAGAATATAACAATCAAGGCAAAAACGTAGAAGAAGAAACAGAAAGCAAGGTAAAAGAACTTGAAAGAATTAAACAAAAACAAGACGAAATAATCAAGGAACAAGAAAAAACAATCAAGGAGTTGAGAATGCGATTAGAACAACAGGCTAAGGTAGAAACAGAAACAACGGAACAGGAAACAGAAACATTTATTGAAGTAGACAAAATGCAACTTGAAGAATACAAAATGGCGGTAGGGGGAGGATACTGCTATATCACAAGAGACAAGAAAAACGCTTACGTAAATACGATGTTTTGCAAAAGGTACGATAAAAAAAGTTTTGTTGCATTTGAAAGGCTAGAACAATACACGAATTTTGAAGAATTTAACAAAAAATATCAGTTAAAAAGAACTTTTTAACGTTATCCTTGATGACTGAAAATAACTACTTTCAGACAAAAAGGAGAAAAAAGGACACGATTTTGATAAAAAATTTTTAAAAAAATTTGATTTTTTTTCTAAAATGAGATATAATATGACTGAAAATAATAAAATCAGTCAAAAAAGCAAAGGGGGGGGAATGGAAAAAAATTTTGAAATTGTTGAAGCTGAAATTGTTGACAAAAAATGAAAAATGTTACAGATGTTACTGTTGCGAAAAAGAAAAAAACAAATAATAGCGAAATATAAAGTATTTTTATGAAGATGAGTTGCAAGAAATTTTTGAAAAAGCAAGTGATAGCGAAAGAATTATATACAGATTGCTTTACGAAACGGCGGGAAGAGTAAATGAAGTGCTTAATCTTAAATTTAAAGATATTTTTTATGATAAAAGAAAAAAAATAAACATTGTCAAAGTCAAAAACTTAAAACAAAGAAATGAAAAAGCAACAAAAGAAGTTCTAATCAGCGACAATTTGAAAAATGAAATTGAAGAGTTTCGCAAAGAACATACTTGTGCGATGATGATTATATCTGCAATAATTATCATTTCGTGAAGAAAACAAAAATCACGAAAATCAAGAAAATGACAGACAGAACGTTAAACAGACACCTTATAAGAATTGTTGAAGAAATAAACGCAGATAATTATAACGATATTAACATAAGCAGAGATAAAGTACATACACATACATTCAGACATACTCGTGCTATTAATATGTTAGATGCTGGTGCGGATTTGGAATATGTGAGAAGATTGCTAGGACACAAAAACATAGCAAACACGGCAATTTATCTGAAATATGCAAGTTCTAAATTTTTTGAAAAAACTGTCGAATTTAATAAAAAGCTAGGATTATAGCAGAAAGTAGGAAAAAAATTATGAAATGTAGAGAAAAAAAAAGATTTTTAGCATTTGCAAATGATGTTGAATTTTTAGATCAAGAAAATTAT